>CAZAGR010000350.1:0-3102 GCA_964484585.1 uncultured Propionivibrio sp.
GCTGATGGGCGGCCGGATCCACGTGGAATCGCAACTCGGGCAGGGAACAAGTTTTGTGGTGCGGATACCGCTGATCTCGCCCAATACCATTTGCGCTGGAGCCGCGCCGACGAGCGGGGAACCAATTCGGGATGCAGCTCCAGTCGCCGTGTCGCCACCGCCGACTTTCCCTGCCGAACTGTCGCCTATCGGCGACCAAGGCGCGCTACCCCATGTCTTGATCGTTGACGACAACATCACCAATCAGAATGTTGCCCGCCATATGCTGGAGCGCATGGGCATGCAGGTCTCAACGGCCGGCGATGGCGGGCAAGCCATTGCCGTGTTGCAACAGCAGTCAATCGATCTGGTGTTGATGGATTGCCTGATGCCGGTGATGGATGGCTTTGAAGCCACGCGCCGCATTCGCGCGGGCGACGCCGGCAACGGCAGTCGCGGCGTCCGCATTGTGGCGATGACCGCCAATGCCATGCGCGGTGATCGTGAAAATTGCTTGAAGATGGGCATGGATGACTATCTCTCCAAGCCGATCGACTATGAGCTTCTCCAGCAGGCTGTGTGCTCTGGACTCGCAGCCATAGACGGGGCAAGCGACGGAGCAAGCGACGGGCTCGCCGAAGTGGCTCAGGCAGTTGCGATTACCGACGAGATACCCGATGTGGAGTTCGATCCTGAGCGCTTGATGAAACAGGTCATGAATGATCGGGAGTTGGCTCGCGCCGTGGCGGCCGCGGCGCTGGTAGACCTGGACAGCAATTACACGTTATTACTGGATTCGGTAGCGGCGAGCGACTGGCCGCGGGCAAGGCGTGCCGCGCATACGCTCAAGGGCTTGTCATTGCAGGCAGGTGGGTCGGGACTTGCCGAACGCTACAAGGTGCTGGAACTTGGCCTTGCCAATGAACTCTCGGCCAATGAATTCTCGGTCAATGAACCCCCCGCATTGGCGGAACTGCATCGTGCGCAAGCGAGCTTTGTCGCGGCACTGGAAACCTGGTGCCGCGACGGATCGACACCTGCAGAATAGCGCTTGTCCGCCGGGTGGGTCAGCTTAGATCCGCGATCAGTGACAAGCGGACATCCGTTGCCAGTGCGCCGCTGTCGGCACTGAAGTTCGGATGATCGACACCCGCTGAGAGATCGGCGCCAGCCTTGGCCGCGGCGATCATGCCCGACGCAAGCTGGAAGCGCAGGAAGTGCACTGCCGAGGTCTTTTCTGCATTCTCGCGCACCAGGTCTTCGTCGGCAATTGCGAAAACTTTGCCATGTCCTGCCACCTGAACCCAGACCCTGTCTTCGACACCCTTGAGCAGTCCGAGCATGCGCCGGCGTTCAGCCTCGTCGGCATACTCGATCTGCATCGTGGCTTTTAAGTTATCTCCATCCGGCGTCAGCGGCACATAGGATTCGAGTTCATGGGCGATGCCATCCTCCTCGAAGATTTTTTCGACCCGCAACATTTCCTGTATCTGGTAACGGATGAGCAACTCATTCTCGAACATCAGCATCACATGCTCGCCGAGGAAGACGCGACGTAGTTTTTTTTGCGCCATGACGTCGGCGCGCATCGCCGGACGGGCCTTGGCGTAGGCCTCCAAGGTCATTAGCGAATCACGGGTGATCGTCATTCAGTCTTGCTCCAGTCCGTAAGCGATACGCAAGAGAGTCAATGGATGCTGTTTTTCCATTCGTCCTGCTGCACCCATTTCTTTCATGCCTTGCACTATGTGTCGGCCGGCAATCGCACAATCCGAGCTGATGTAGTCCGGCTCGTCTTTGGCCATGGCCTTGAACACGGGTTTGCCGATCTTCATCGACAGTTCGTAATACTCTTCCTTGACGCCCCAGGTACCATCGTGTCCCGAGCAACGCTCGACAGTGTTGACCGTGGCGCCGGTCATTTTGAGCATTTCTTCGGTTTTTCGGCCCACGTTCTGGACGCGGGAATGACAGGGAATGTGATACGAAATCTTGCCCAGTGGCACCTTGAAATCGGTCCTCAGCAGACCGTCTTTCTGGCGCAAGACAAAATACTCGAAGGGGTCGTACATGGCCTTCGATACCGTCTTGCAGCGCTCGTCATCGGCAAACAGCAAGGGTATTTCGCCCTTGAACATCAGCGTGCACGACGGCACTGGCGTCACGATGGCATAACCTTGCTGCGCCAGATCGAACATCAGCGGAATGTTGCGTTCCTTGTAGGTTTCGACCGCATCCAGATTGCCGAGCTCCAGCTTGGGCATCCCGCAACAGGTCTCGCCCTGCACGATGACATAGGGTACTTCGTTGTGGTCGAGAAGTTTGAGCAGGTCGTGGCCGATGCCCGGTTCGTTGTAATTCACGTAGCAGGTTGAAAACACGGCGACCTTGCCCGGGCTGCGTTGGCCTTCTTTGACCGGGTGGTTTGTACTTGGCACTGCGCTTGAGCGAAAGTTGGCACTGTTGTAGTCGGGCAGCTGGCGTCTGTGATCAACGCCCAGCACCTGCTGCAGTGCACCGCGGGCAAGACCGTTTTTGTTGACGGCATTCACCGCATGTACGACGATTGGAATCGAGGCGAAGGTACCCATCAACTCGGTTGAGGTGAGCAGCTTGTCGCGGAATTTCATCTTGCCGGTTTTGTACTGAATTGCCTTTGCGCGCAGCATGGTGTGCGGGAAATCAAGATTCCACGCGTGCGGCGGCACATACGGGCATTTGGTCATGTAGCAGACGTCACACAAGTAACACTGGTCGACGACGCTTGAGTATTTTTCCTTTGGTACGCCCGCTGTCTCAAGATCACCGGCTGCGTCAATCAGATCAAACAGCGTGGGGAAGGCATTGCACAGTGAGACGCAGCGGCGACAGCCGTGGCAGATGTCGAAAATGCGCTCCAGTTCCTTTTCACAGGCAGCCTCGTCGTAGAACTCGGGGTTCTTCCAGTCGATGGCGTGACGTGTGGGGGCTTCGAGGTTACCTTCGCGCATGGTTCGGTCCTTGCCGGAAAAGTCGGTGATGGCGTTACGGCGTTACAAGATCAAGATTTAACCGCGGGGGCACGGGGAGCACGGGGAAGGGCGAAGCAAGTACGTGAGCCAGTTTTGGCTTCATGGTTTCCCC
>CAZAGR010000351.1:0-3069 GCA_964484585.1 uncultured Propionivibrio sp.
CCCGGCGAAATTTTGCCGTGCGAGTGGATGACGACTGGACCGTGACGTCAGCGGGGCTGAGCGCCGTGGGGCGCTCAGCCCCGGTGCCGGAAGCGGATTTTGTCAACCTGGCCGAAGCGGCGGTGGTTGCGACGGCGGATTTTCTGGCACAGCAGGGACCGGCGCCGAGGTCACGTGAAAACAGCAAGCAGGCCCTCGTGATAAGGATGCTGCGGCGACCGGAAGGCCTTACGATCGCGCAGATCATGGCGGTGACGGGCTGGCAGGCGCATACGACTCGGGGCTTTTTGGCTGGGGCGATCAAGAAGAAACTCGGACTGGCTATCAGTTCGGCGAAGCATGATGGCGGCGACCGCATTTATCACGTCGGCTGAAAGTCGGCGCTGGCGAGACGGCGCTAGATGCCGCAAACGGAGAAACCCCCGCAGCCGCCAATGGCGCTGTGGAGCGAGCCATCGTCGCGACAACGGTTTTGTTCAACATTGAATCTACGCCGCCATTGCGGCTGGAGCCATATGCATATCGACATGGATATCGACAAATGGACAGCTCAGCGTGCCAGATTCTGTGCGCGTAACCAAGCCCAAATCAGCCAACACTTGACAGTCTTCATGT
This sequence comes from uncultured Propionivibrio sp., assembly GCA_964484585.1. GTDB lineage: Bacteria > Pseudomonadota > Gammaproteobacteria > Burkholderiales > Rhodocyclaceae > JADKHX01. The sequence continues at coordinate 616 of CAZAGR010000351.1, forward strand.
ACTCGCTTGACGTCGCGATTGACACGGCGCGCCAGTTCGCGCACGCCAACATCGCCAGCACCTTGCAGCGCATTGACTAAATTCCACCGCCGTTCAGTCAGGCGTGAGAAAAATGCGCCGGGTGTTTCAAAGTTAAGTGTTTCGCCCTGATACGTGTTTTCCTTCGCCCTGGCACCGGCTGCACGAAGCGCGATTTTCCAGTCTTTTTGCAGTGTAATTGTCAGTGTCCGCTTTTCCATTTTTCCACCTCCACAATGAAATCCTCAACCAACTGGTCCACACCTGACCACACATAAGGCCGTTCGCTAGCCTCAATATGAGAGTGATCACCTTTACCTCGCTCATTGTCGAACCCAATGACGCGCTGGCCGCCAGCGACGTACGCCAGTCGATATTTAAAGTCATGACCACAAGGCGGCACCGGTTTTGGGACGCGCCAGATCACCATGTGTAGCGAGTCACCATTGCTGAATACTTCCTTGTGATCTGTGATCAACGTAGCTTGCATGTTGTCAATTATGCCAACATTCAGGAGCGTTGGCAATATCGCCAACGGGCCTGCTTCGCATCGGCGCTCAAGAGGAAGTTGGGGTTGGTGGTCATCTCGGGGAAGGTCAGCGGTGGCGATAGGGTGTATCGCGTGCGGGCTTGAAGTGATAACAATTTTAACTTGCTTTATTTGATCAGATGACTACCATTGATGACTATCATGTATTCAGGAGATCGTAATGGACACTGCCCGCCTCTTTCAATCCGGCCGAAGCCAAGCTGTTCGGCTTCCAAAGGAATTTCGATTTTCCGGGACGGAAGTTGGGGTTCGGCACTTCGGCAACGGAGTTCTGCTGCTACCAGTAGATGATCCATGGGCAACTTTAGAAGCAGCGCTGACTGCTTTTGAACCCGGGTTTAGCCTGACCCGGGAGCAACCGGCCACGCAAATACGTGCCGAGCTTGCCGCATGATCCTGCTCGACACCAATACCTGTATCTACATCATCAATACCAAACCGCCTGAGGTGCTGGCGCGTTTCCATCAGTTCCGACTTGGCGAGATCGGTCTTTCCAGTGTGGTAGCGGCTGAACTCGCTTCCGGTGTTGCCAAGAGTGGTTCAGCTCGTAACCGCACGGCGCTGGAAATGTTTCTGGCTCCGTTGGAAATCTTGCCATTTGACGGTGCGGCCGTCTGGGCTTATGGCGATCTGCGCGCCGATCTTGAACGTCGCGGCCAACTCATTGGATCGTTGGACACCATGATCGCTGCGCATGCACTGCGCCTAAAGGCCGTGCTGGTTACCAATAACACGCGAGAGTTTTCCCGCATCAATGGACTGCGGTTGGAAAACTGGGTGGACGCAAACTGAACACTTGCGGAACAGCCCTCACCCGAACTTAATTGTATCCCCGTCCAGCGGGATCAGTGGTGCCGGCAGGACTTCTTTCTCGCGCCACGCCTGCCACATCCCGCGCAAGGCGGCTTCAAAATGCCGCGCAAAACGTGGCGCGTCGAAAATCGGTGAGGCCTGCGCCCGCAAACCGGCACGTAAGGCTGCCAGACGGTGCACATCGTTTGCATGTGTTACCGCTCGGGCCACATAGTCCTCGGGATCAGGGGAAACAACGTGGCCAAGGCACGGTAACCGATCAGATCAGGATTCCCACGGGTTGATGACGGCAACGCCGGCAGCAAGAAAGGGCGCGGTATCTCGCGTGGCTACGGCGAATCCATGCACGTCAGCGATCGCACCGATCTGACCGTCGGCTACAGAAACGAGGCAGCCTGAGTCCCGGGCACGTCCAATCAGGGGCGCATACGCAATCGCCGCCTGCCGGTCAAATGGCAGGATGCGCGGTCCGAACAACCTCACCAGCAATTCATTCAAGGCGGTAGCAAGCCCTTCTCTACGTTTGCCGCGTGGCAAGATTTCAATGCCGACGAGAAGTTCGGAAAGACTCGTCGCAGTCAGATATAGCGTCTCGGCCGCCTGGCGATCGAGCCAATCGCGGACGGCGGGATTGCCGCCAGGCTTCATAGGCTCGGAAACAATGTTCGTATCTAGGATGATCATTCAAAAACTGCCGGCTCGGTCGGCGTCTGATCACGCGCAATGTCTAAATCGAGCCCCCCAAAGCACTGCCCGAAGGCCGCAAGTTCCGATCCGATCTTGACGCGGGTCTTTGGGCGCACCGCTTCTTCGAGGATTTCACGAATTTCGGCCTCTGTGCTGCGCCCATGCAGCGCGGCGAGTTGCTTGAGTGCGCGGTGCGTCTCGTCAGGTAGATTGCGAACAGTAACGGCAGACATTTGATTGACTCCTTTGAATTCAGCCTGGATGATAGCACTTTGTCAATTACGATATCAACCTGCGTTCCTCGTCTGTGTTCCTCATCTTGCTCACTTCAGTAAAAGGGCATCGCCGCCTTGCGCGAGATGGCCTCCATGCGCCAGCTCCTCCCC
>CAZAGR010000352.1:0-3058 GCA_964484585.1 uncultured Propionivibrio sp.
CACGGGGCATGCGGTGATGCAGGCTGAGTCCTTGCTTAAAGGAAATACCGACTTAGTGATTGTTTGCTACGCGGATATGCCGCTACTGCGCGGCGAGACTATGCAAAAACTTGTTGAATTGCAACACGCGAATAAAGGTTCCATCTCAATCTTGACTGTTGTCGCAGACGACCCACGCGGATTTGGACGAATCATCCGCAATGAAGATGGCAGTGTAAATGCTATTATGGAAGAATATGTCGCTACACCTGAGCAGCGACTGATCAAAGAATTAAACGTAGGCGCATATTGTTTTGATGCTAAATGGCTTTGGGAAGCGTTGAAACGCATTCCAAAGAATTCCCAAAAAGGCGAATATTATTTAACCGACGCGATTGAAATTGCAGTTCAAGATGGCTTGCCGGTTCAGGCGTTGATGATGGATGATCTGCAAGAAACTATTGGCGTGAATACGCGCGTGCATCTTGCGGAAGTTGAATCTGCCATGCGCGCGAGGATCAATCGGGAGCACATGTTGAATGGCGTAACAATGATCGATCCCGCTTCAACATATATTGAAGCGGCTGTAATCATTGGCAAAGACACAGTGATTATGCCCAATACATACATTCACGGAAAAACTGAAATTGGCGAAGAGAATGTTATTGGTCCCAATTCCATTATCCGCGATTCGAAAATTGGCAATGGCTGTAAAATTCTTTCATCAATCATGGAAAGCGCGCGGCTGGAGGATGATGTGGATATCGGTCCTTTTGCGCGGCTGCGAAAAGGCGCGCATTTGGGCAACCATGTTCACATGGGGAATTTTGGCGAGGTGAAAGATTCTTATCTGGCAGACGGTGTGAAGATGGGGCATTTTTCCTACATCGGCAACGCACAGATCGGCGCAGGGACGAACATCGGCGCGGGGACAATCACCTGCAATTATGATGGCGAGAAAAAACATGCCACAGAAATCGGCGAAAATGTTTTCATCGGTTCGGATACGATGTTGGTTGCGCCATTGAAAATTGGCGATGGCGCGCGCACAGGCGCGGGTTCAGTCGTAACAAAAAATGTGCCTGAAGATACGCTTGTAGTGGGCATGCCTGCGCGGGCGATTAAGAAATTGGAAAAAAAGGTTAAGAAATAAAAAACTTTTTAGGAGATAAGATGAATTATTGGGAAAGAGCATTTGTTGACTTTTCTATTTATTTTTTCTTTGGCGATTTCATTTTTATAAATGTCGCGTCAGCCTGTATTGCTATTTGGATGATTGCGGCAAATATAAAAACCATAGACTTCAAAAGAAATGGAGTTTTTGCGGCGGCGCTTTTGATTTCTCCGTTTACGGTGATTTTTCTTTTTATCTCTTATATATACTATCCAGGGATGTTTTATTCTCTAGATAGCGCGATAATCCCATCGATATTGTTTGTCGGTTTTGCTTTGAGCGTAATTGAACTCTATTCAATTACGCAAAGACGAAATCAATCAATATTGGCTTCCATGAAAGAAAGCCCAAAGGGCATTTTGGGCGGACTGTTGACATATCTGGCTGTTTTGATGTTTTGTCTTTACCTTTACAACAAGAACTATCAATCTTTTGGGATGGAATATGTGTTTCAAGAACCCGGCTATTGCCGCCATCCTTCATGGACAATTCAAGGATCTTGGGCGTGGGGATTTTACGACTTTACTTTTAGCAGTTGGAAAGACGTTATTGTTGAATATGTATATTACAGCGAAAATATGCGTGTGACATTGTTTATGCTGTTAGGATCAGTTGCGCCAATTATATTCGCCTTAAATGGGTTTATTTTACGGCAAGGAAGAAAAATGTTTTCTTTTTTAATTTCTTTGCAAATTATTGTTATATATGCCTTTCTTCCATTTGTTCATGGAGTTTTTACGTGTGATTGACAGGCTCTTTTGCGAACATGAAACTCGCACTCGTTTATTATCTATTCGGTAGTAGAAACACATATAAGGAAACACATAATGGATAAATTAGAACGCCAAGCATTAATTGACCTTGCAAACGAAGCGCGTAAACGCGCGTATGTGCCGTATTCAAAATATCCGGTTGGCGCGGCGTTACGTACAAAAAGCGGGCGGATATTCACCGGTGTAAATGTGGAAAATGCCGCATATCCGCATACGATGTGCGCCGAGCGCGTGGCTTACTTCAAAGCGGTTTCAGAAGGCGAGACTGAGTTTGATGTGATCGCCGTTGCGACCAACAATGGCGGTTCTCCTTGCGGCGGATGCAGGCAGGTGATGGCGGAGTTTGGGCTGGATACAATTGTTTTGATCGCAGATGGGAATGGGAATTTACAAAAAGAGATGACCGTTTCTGAATTATTGCCCGAAGCATTTACGCCGAAACATCTTTTGTAGAGAGGCTGAGGCTCATTATGACCATCATCACCGTTATCGGCGCGGGCAGCGCCTCGTTTGGAGAGAATACGCTCTCCGCTATTCTGCGTTCAAAAAAATTAAAAGGTTCCACGTTACGACTAGTTGACCGCAATGCGCAAAGTCTTGATATTGTTCAGCGGCTTGCGAACCGACTTAACAAAGAATGGGATTCGCAATTTAATATCAGCGCTCATGCGAATCACAAAGACGCGCTTGATGGCGCGAATTTTGTCGTTTCTGCTATTGAAGTTGGTCCGCGTGAAGCGTTGTGGAAATCGGATTACGAGATTCCGCTCAAATATGGCGTGCATCAACCCTATGCAGAAAACGGCGGACCCGGCGGGTTTATCCACGCGGCGCGCAATGTCAACCCGCTGATGGAGATTATCCGCAATATGGAGCAGGCTTGCCCGGATGCATGGTTCATCAACTTCACCAATCCGATGGTGCGCATTTGCGATATTGTGAATCGTTATAGCAAAATAAAAATTGTAGGCTTGTGCCATCAAATTTATACCGGCTATGGCATGGTTGGCGTTGCGCTTGCAAAAGACTTCGGTATCAAAATCCCTGAAGGACTTGAAGGCATGCACGCGGATATCATGCAGCATCCTTTGCAGCAAATGGTAATGCATCAAATTGTTCCGCTGGTGGATAT
>CAZAGR010000353.1:0-3053 GCA_964484585.1 uncultured Propionivibrio sp.
ACGGCGATACAAAGAATTCCGGCGATCAGCAGAGGAAGGGATTCGGGATTCATGTGCTTCAGTTTAGTGCCTGAAGTCCTTACATTTCGTGGACAAAAGCTTTCACCACGGGGGACACGGGGAGCACGGGGCAGTCAAAATCTTTTCCCGGTTTCTCCCCGTGCTCCCGGTGTCCCCCGTGATGAAGGCATTTCCAACTCGTCTGGCTTAGGATAAAGTTGCTTCAATGCGCTCGCCTGATTCCATTTTTCCCTTGCATCGACTCGAGCGGACCGCCGTCCCGCCAGCGCCGACTTTTTCACTGGCGCACGATGTCCATCCCATCGACCTGCGCGGGCGCCGGATTCGCGATTTGCGTATTTCAGTCATTGATCGTTGCAATTTTCGCTGCACCTATTGCATGCCGAAAAGCGTGTTCGGGCAGAACTACCCCTACGTTCCACGCGATGAGTTGTTGTCGTTTGAAGAGATCGTGCGAATTGCACGCGTCTTTGTCGATCAGGGTGTCGAAAAAATTCGTCTGACCGGCGGCGAGCCGCTGCTGCGCCGCCAGATCGAGCGGCTGATCGCTGAGCTGGCCAATCTGCCGGTGGAATTGACGCTGACCACCAATGGATCTTTGTTGGCGAGCAAGGCGCAGACGCTGAAGGATGCCGGTCTGCACCGTATTACCGTCAGCCTTGACGGCCTCGATGATGCCGTTTTTCGGCGCATGAATGATGTCGATTTTCCTGTCGCGGATGTTCTTGCCGGCATTGATGCCGCGGCTCGCGCTGGGTTTGCCGCAATCAAAGTCAATTGCGTCGTGAAGCGTGGTACCAACGACAGTCAGCTGCTGCCGCTGGCCCGACACTTTCGCGGGAGCGGACATACCCTGCGTTTTATCGAATATATGGATGTGGGTAGTTCCAATGGCTGGCGAATGGAGGAAGTGGTTCCGTCGGCTGAAATCATCGCCCGGATTCATGCAGAATTTCCCCTGGAAGCAATCGATGCAAACTACCCGAGCGAGGTTGCCGCACGCTGGCGTTATCTGGATGGTCAAGGTGAAATCGGCGTAATTTCCTCCGTCACGAAGGCGTTCTGTTCCAGCTGCACACGCGTTCGCTTGTCGACCGAGGGCCAGCTTTACACGTGCTTGTTTGCGCAGCGTGGCCACGATCTTCGCACTCTATTGCGTAATGGTACGGGCGACCCGCAATTGCAGGCGGCAATTGCGGGAATATGGACTTCTCGCGATGACCGCTATTCAGAACTACGCACCGATGCGACGGTTAAGGCACCCAAGATCGAAATGTCGTACATCGGCGGTTAATTTATCGCCCGAGCATTTCCCGTCCATTTACATTGACCGGTCTTTTGACTTGGATCAATATGCACTGCATTACTGTGCCATAAGCTAAAGTTACCTGTTGTGGGTGGATTGCCAAGGGAGTACGCGTGGAAGTTTTCGAAGCAGATATTGCCATTATTGGTGCCGGTGGCGCCGGCTTACGCGCGGCGATTGCGGCAGCCGAGACTGATCCGGCGCTAAAAATCGCGTTAATTTCAAAGGTGTACCCGATGCGCAGCCATACGGTGGCTGCCGAAGGTGGCGCCGCTGGTGTGGTGCAGGCGCATGACAGCCTCGATCACCACTTCAACGACACCGTTGGCGGTGGTGACTGGCTTTGCGAGCAGGACGTGGTCGAGTATTTTGTCGCCCAATGCACCGAAGAAATGGTGCAGCTGGAACACTGGGGCTGCCCGTGGAGCCGCAAGCCGGACGGGCATATCAATGTGCGCGCCTTTGGCGGCATGAAGATCGAGCGTACCTGGTTTGCCGCCGACAAAACCGGCTTTCACATGCTGCATACGCTGTTTCAGACCTCGATCAAATACCCGTCGATCCAGCGTTTTGACGAATTCTTTTGCGTCGATCTCGTCGTCGAGGATGGCCGTGTGCAGGGCGTCGTCGTGATCGAAACGGCGACCGGGCAATTCACTTTGATCAAGGCCAAGTCGGTAATCATCGCCACCGGCGGTGCAGGTCGTGTATTCCGTGAGAACACCAACGGTGGCATTGTCACGGGCGACGGCATGGCGATGGCGTATCGGCATGGTGTGCCGTTGCGCGACATGGAGTTTGTGCAATATCACCCGACCTGCATGCCCGGCACCGGATTACTTTTCACGGAAGCCTGTCGTGGCGAGGGCGGTTTGCTCTTGAACAAGGATGGCTATCGCTATTTGCAGGATTACGGACTCGGCCCTGCTGAAGACAAGCCGCGCAACAAGGCTATGGAGCTTGGGCCGCGTGACCGTTTGAGCCAGGCATTTTGGTACGAGCAGCAAAAGGGCCGCACCATCGAAGGATCGCACGGGTCCGTGGTGCATCTGGATTTACGCCATCTTGGCGAAGCGTATTTGCGCGAGCGCCTGCCGCAGATTTATGAGCTGGCCGAAGAGTTTCTCGGTGTTGATCCAGCACACACGCCGATTCCTGTGCGGCCCGCCGTGCATTACACGATGGGCGGCATTCTGGTCGATGGCAATTGTGCCGCGCCTCTGGCGGGACTTTACGCTGCGGGCGAATGTTCCAGTGTTGGAATTCATGGCGCCAATCGCCTGGGATCAAATTCGCTGTCCGAACTCTGCGTATTTGGAAAAGTCGCAGGGATTGAGGCCGCCAAATACGCCAAGTCGGTGGCCACGGGCAGCACAGCGACCTTGCTTAAACAGGCGGCGGACGCACAAAAACAGGCGGAACAACTGGTCAATCGCACCGATGGCAAAAAGGGCACCGAACGCATCGCGACACTGCGCAAAGAAATGGCGCAAACCATGGAAGACGGTTGTGGCATCTATCGCTTGGGCGACACTATGCAGGCGACCTGCGACAAGATCGACGAACTCAAGCAGCGTTTCAAAAACGTTAATGTCGAGGACAAATCCAGCGTCTGGAATACCGACTGGCTATTGGCGATTGAATTGGGCTATCAGCTTGACGTGGCCCAGTCGATGGCCTATTCGGCGATCAACCGAAAAGAGTCCCGTGGCGCACATCAGCGGCT
>CAZAGR010000354.1:0-3050 GCA_964484585.1 uncultured Propionivibrio sp.
GGGGCAGGAGACAACTCGTCACGGTGATTCATGATCTGGATGCCCAACGTAAAGTTAACCAGCCCGCCGACCACGAAACTTGAAACGGAGAAATGAACATGGAAAACCAAGAAGCGAAAAACGAAGCGCTTATCGGCGGGTCGGAGTTGAACGCCGGGTTAGCCGCTTGGCAAGGCGGGTTTGATGGGTTTATAAGTGAGTGCGAGAGTCTGCAAAAAGAACTTGAACTACACGATCCATATAACGCGGCTGCTGATGGTGCGCGGGTGAAATTGTTAATCGAGATTGCAAAAAAATGGCGCGGCGGATATGGCGGCTAACGTGGGAATTGAGCCGCCGCGTAGCGGTCGGCTCGAATGACGGGTTAGGCCCCATGCTGGCAAAACGAAAGGAATGACGATGGAAACCGAAACGATAGACCGGCTCTTTCTGGAGCTTTCGCAGGTGACGCAGGCCACGACAGCCAAGGAGCTTGCCATGCGTGCGGCGCTGGCCGACATGCTGGGCGGGTGGCGGTACATCAGGCAGTCGCACGGCGAGCTGTACGGCGTGGGGTGGGATCGCGCACAGGAGAAGGCTGAAAAGGCGCTGGGCTTGCAGCCTGGGCAAGCAATGCCGGCCGAGTGGTTTGGGGCCTAACGTAAAGGTAAGGGGCAGGCCGCACCTCGACACTATAAAGGAAAAGTGAAATGACAACTACGAATGAACTTGAACAAAAGCCACGCAGCGGCCTGTCCGACTTGACCGTGGGGTTAGCCGCCGTTGAGGTTGGCAAAACATACCTCGTCAACCATAGCCGCAAGGGGACATTCACGGCACGCATGACGCGGGTAGATGACACATGGGCGACCGGCGTAATCACTGGCGGACACGCCGGAGCAATGCTCGATTACAACGATCGGGACAAGGGCGAGGAAGTGACGATGCGGCTGACATTATGCAAATTCACGGAGCAAGGTGGCTAACGTAAAAGTAAGGGGCTGCGCGCTTTTGCGCAGTCCCGCTTGAACGCAGGGTTAGGCATGGGCACAAATTGCGAGAGATCACTTGGCCGACGGGCCAGCAAAACAGACCCACGGGCCACGGCTAAATTGAGACACAAGATCAATCTTCGCTCCTGCGCCTCGATACTCGCAGGACTCACCAGTGCGACGATCGAACAAACGGGGCACGACAAGCTTGTTGTTTGCCCATTCGCCGGTACCTTGCTGATCGAGTTGTACCCATTCTCGTTCGACGTGATACACGACACGATACGCTACAGAAGCGGCTAATAGTAGGGCAGCAACGGACAGTGCGCCATAGAACCAGGGAGGTGTGCGAGCTCTATTTTCTTGTGGCATTTTCAGTAACTCTCCATATTTCGTTGCTTAACGTTTGAGTTAAGGCCGCGGCCCGTCAGGGACGTCGGCCTTGAACGAATTGTTATGCCCTAGCGCTCTGAACCAAAGTAGGTATAGGTGGTGAGGCCAGCGGTCATGTGCTCAATATAAGTGAACGGGTAACCTTGGATGCCAGCTCGAAGCATCTGCACTGTTTCCGGTTTTGCGATCTTGATATACCCCTCTCCACCAGGTGCAACAAACGTAATGAAGCGTTCGTTCTCAACGCGAACCAGCGGTTTGTTCTCACGCGATGCCCAGAAGTACTTGCCGCCATCTTCAGTGACGATAACTTCAAACTGCTTCGCCTCTCCCACCGCGATTGGCTTTGCCTCTCTGGCAACACCAGCATCAGTAGCGCTAACCGAAGGAATGCCGCTGAACACAATGCGAGTGCCTGCCTCAGCGATTGAAGCAACAAGGATAAGTGCGATTGCTGTAAGGATTCTCATGATGCTTTCTCTCTCCATAGGGCATAACGTGTAGTTGAGGGGCGCTCGTAGAGCGTCCCGTGTAGCGTAGCGGAACGAACTCGAACGGCGGGTTAGGGGTGAAAAGAGAATATGAGAATACTACATTTAACACTGAAAAAGAAGTGGTTTGACATGATAGCCAATGGCGTAAAACGCGAGGAATATCGTGAAATGAAACCATATTGGAATTTGCGATTAATGACCAAAAGTTATGATGCCATACAGTTCAGGAATGGCTATAGCAAGAATTCGCCAACAATATTAATTGAGTTCAAAGAGCTGCTATCTGGTCTTGGGATTATTGAATGGGGGGCGCCAGAATCGACGCCAGTTTATATTTTAAAGCTTGGCGCGATCTTAATCCCTAACGTAAAGTTAACCAGCCCGCCGACCGCGAAACTTGAAACGGAGAAATGAACATGGAAAACCAAGAAGCGAAAAACGAAGCACTTATCGGCGGGTCGGAGTTGAACGCCGGGTTAGCCGCTTGGCAAGGCGGGTTTGATGGGTTTATAAGTGAGTGCGAGAGTCTGCAAAAAGAACTTGAACTACACGATCCATATAACGCGGCTGCTGATGGTGCGCGGGTGAAATTGTTAATCGAGATTGCAAAAAAATGGCGCGGCGGATATGGCGGCTAACGTAAAAGTAAGGGGCTGCGCGCTTTTGCGCAGTCCCTCTCGAATGCAGGGTTAGGCCATATGCTACGGCCACTATCTTTGCTACTGATTTCTGTTCTCAATTATGACGTTTGGCTCCTTACGATAAGCTGGCCTCGCGTTTAAGGCAGGATCATTTGCATCTAAACATTGAAAGACGAGATCGCTTGTACTTCCAGCATATGTGGAACTCATACTAATATTTTGTACAACTATTTCTTTACCCTTTCTGACACAGAAAGCATTAGCTTCTGCAAGTGCTTCACGCTTAGCCTTGGTGTCATTTCCACTAACACTACCAGTACCAGCAACACCAGCTGAGATTGTATAAGTATCGCGTCCCATCTGTAGTACACCACTACTGGAAGCACAACTTATCAAGAAAGCCGAAACCACTAATGTCGTAACTAAGTTTCTAAAATTCATCTTTATCACCTTGTTTTATGCTAAAAATTATTGAACTGATCTCGCTGCGAGTATTGGCCTAACGTAAAATTAACTGGCTCCGCGCTTTTGCGGAGTCCAGGTTGAATGTC
>CAZAGR010000355.1:0-3043 GCA_964484585.1 uncultured Propionivibrio sp.
GGCTGCATCTTCAGCGGTCGAATTGCCGGCAAGGCGGCGGCAACGGACACTTGATGTGGACCGAATGACCTAAAGATTGGCGGTAACTAGGAAAAGGCGACCACAGGTACCGGGCCACGGCGCGATGTCAGGGCGTATTCCGGGCGCTGCTCGGCGCAACGGCTTGGGATTGCGGTAGACCAGATGCCAGGCATCACGTTGATGCGGATGCTCCAGCGCGAACGGTGTGTGCGTATCCGGTCTCACTGCAAAAGTTCAAACGGACTCTGGCCGGATTCATCGACGCCAACAAGCGCTGACGCGGATAGGGCTTGCCATAAAGGCTGGCCGGAACGCAGCTCGAGCGCGTTGTTTTATGTAGCGTAGTAGCGCTCGCGAATCCGGCTGAGATAGTCGGCAAGATTCTGTCGTTTCAGTATTTCATCCTTGATCGGGCTGGCGATTGGCACGGTTGCGATGTTGGCCAGCACGCCATATGCGATCGCGTCGATTTCGGTCGGGGTCGCGCCCATCAGGAAGGGTTTGTCGTCGAGCAGATCTGCAATCGCGCCGACGTCTTTGCAGCCAATCGCATGGATCTCTTCGCGCGAATGCAGGCCGATGCCGTGCCCTTCCAGTTGGCGCCGCACTCCGCGTCGCGCCATCAGTGCAACAAACTGACGAACTGGATTCGGTATTCCGCCCAGAATCACATCGCGCGCCAGGTGCCAGTTTTCGTCGACCATCCAGCGGTCGTAGACCATCGCCCAATAGAGGTTTTCCTCAATCAGGCGTCGCATCGAGTGGGCGATTGCCTTCTCGGCCGGCGTCAGGGATTGATTGAGGTCGCAGGCGAATCTGGTAGTGAGGTAGTCGATGATGAAACCGGAATCACCGATCTTCCTGCCTTCATGTTCAATCCACGGCAGTTTGTCTTTCGGACCCTTGAACGGCGTCGCATCGATGACGGTGCGAAATGGAATGTCGGCGATGCGCAGATAGGTGTCGAGTTTCAGGCAAAACGGGCCGATCGACGGAAGCCCCCAGCCGTTTGGAATCTGATGGACGATTAATTCAGGCATCGAGTCACTCCGTTACGTTTCAAAATTAATGGAGGAAAGCATCGGGCGTGGCAGAAACGAGGTCAATCGGTGTTTTCGCTGACGCTCCACCTTGACGATTATCAAGTTGTTGATCGCCTCTGTCAGGGATACTACCTCCTCGTTGATTGCATGCGGAAATGCAAATGATCACTCCCTACGAGCGTAATTTTGGCACAGAGTATCAGCGTTCCATGGTGAGTCTGGGTTACGCCATGCGCCAGATCATCCAGCACTTTCGCGTCGATACCGTGTATGGCGTCGGCGGCGATTTCGCGGCCAATCTGATTGCAGCGCTGGACGGTCCTGGCCTGACGGTTCTTCCCTCCAGCAATGAAATGCATGCCGGCTTTTGTGCCTGCGCGCAAGCAGAAATTGACGGAATAGGGTTTTGCCTGACCACTTATACCGTGGGTTCTCTGCCATGTGTCACTGCGGCAGCGTTGGCGAAGACGGAAGGGCTGCCGGTAGTCTTCATTTCCGGCGATCCCGGCGAGGATGAAGTGCATCAGTCCGGTATTCATCATATGGTTCAGCCGGGCAATAGCTGGCGTGCGGAATACGATGCAGCCCTCAACGCATTTGCGGCGCTCGGTATGCGCAGCGAACGACTACAGGGCGACCGGTCCCGCGGTCAGCCAAATATCTCCGCTTATCGCTTTTTTGAACTGGTCAAACATGCCTGGCGTCACCGCGAGCCGGTCTTCGTCGAGGTGCCACGTAATCTGGTTTTTGCGTTGACTCAGCCGCTGTCACTGCCTCCCCTCGATCACTTGCTGGCTCCCGACATTGTCTTCGCCGGTCAGGACTCGGTGTTGGCCAACATCGTGGGCAAGCTGCAGATGGCTCGCGCACCTCTGGTCTACCTTGGAGAGCAGGTTCGGCGGAATGCGGCGTTGAAGCAGCGTGTGCAGGCGTTTTGTCATCAGGCGAATATTCCTTACGCCAGCAACTGGTTTGCCAAAGGGGCGTGCGATGAAACGGATCCGTTGAGTCTCGGGTCCTACAACGGCGCATTCAGCCATCCGGCGATCCGCGAGTACATCGAATCAACGGTCGACTATGTGCTGGATCTGGGTACGAGCATCATCGCCCAGGATACGGTCAGTGCATTTCATACCGGCACGCATCGCCTCAATCAGTTAGAAAACAGAACCGTGGTGAAATCGACCGTGCCAAGAGAAGTGGACTTGATCCAGATTCTGGACGGATTGCTTAAGAGTGAGTTGCCGCGTTTTGCGTTTGTTGCGCCCGCCCGAAACGATACAGTGCCTGAATCGAATGCCAGATTCGATTTTCATGTAGTGGCCGACGTCATCAATGACCTGCAGGCAATGCAGGATTTCGGCACGGTGTATCTGCCGGAGGTGGGAATTCGTTTTTTGCCAGCTTCGGCCTGCGTCCCAGAGCCACGGAACTCGGTATCAACTGGCTGTCGAATCCCTGGTACGCAGCGATGGGAACATCGCTCCCGTATGCTCACGTTGTCGCCGAATCGATTTTTCGCCGCCAGAGTTCAGACCGCACCGTTGTGATCACTGGCGACGGTGGTTTCCATTTTCAGCTGAATGAGCTGATCCATTTCCAGAAACTGTCGCTGCCGGTGACGATCGTCTATATGCGCAATGATGTCTTTCATCTTGGCAAAGGTGGCGACGGACCGATCTACCATTGCTCAACAAGTGGCTTCGATGTGCTTCAACTTATTCGCGCTTATGGTGGTGATGGCCGAAGGTGTGAAACGGTAGGCGAGTTTGCGAGCTACTATCGTAAGTGCTTGTCAGAAAATACCGGAATTCGCCTTATCGAAGTACCCTGCCGGGATGATCCGCAGTTTCAGTGCCGCGAGCTTGCCATGCTGAATTTGTATATTCGGGCCAAGAATGGCGATGTCGATGCGATTCAGCAGTGGCAGGTTTTCTGCGAGCCGTGATGCCAATCCGCCGGGAGTGGGGTGCGCTGCC
>CAZAGR010000356.1:0-3019 GCA_964484585.1 uncultured Propionivibrio sp.
CTAGCAGGTTGGTCTGGTAGGCGATGTCATCGACAATGCCGATCTTCTGTGCAATCTGGCGCATGGCCGCGCCGGTCTCGCGAACCGCGTTTCCGCCATCGACGGCATCGGTGGAGGATTGGCTGGCGATGCCATCCGTGATGCGGGCGTTCTCTGAGTTTTGGGTTACTGTAGAGGTAATTTCTTCCACAGCGGCACTGGTCTCTTCAACGCTGGCGGCCTGTTCTGAGGTATTCTGGCTCAGGCCTTGGGCGGCGGCAGAGATTTCTTCAGACGCCGAGGCCATGCCGTCGGCCGAACTGCTGACGTCGGTGATGACGCTGCGCAACTTTTCAGTCATCTCGCGCATGGTAAACAACAGACTGGTTTTATCACCCGACCTGACATCTATATCGACCATCAGATCACCGGCGGCGATCTGGCTGACGACTTCTGCGGCGTAGGCCGGTTCGCCGCCCAACTGGTTAAAGACGCTGCGGGCAATCAGAAAAATGCTGACGATCAAGGCAGCCAGAGCGACCACGCCGAATACAACCATCAGCCACAGGGCGTCAGCCGCGCCCTTTTCTGCGCTGGCAACAGAATCGTTTGAGAGTTTGACGTTTAAATCGATAATCTTGCCGAGAGTGTCTTCGGCAGTCCTGAAGAGAGGTCGGATCTCAGCGTACTGCTCGTAGAACTTCACGAACAACTCTTTCTGTTGAGCTTCAGCCGTGCTTCTGGCAATCGCGTCGATGGTCTCGGTCAGTTTGGCATCCTGAGATTTCCAGGCACCCCATTCCTTGACAAACTGATTCCAGAGCACTTCCTCTTCCTTGGTTTGCGGCAAGGGTTCGTAAATCTTCCAGCCCTTGTCGATATTCGTCCATGCTTTTTGTTTGTCCTTTAGTACTTTTGCAAATTGGGCATGTGCCTTGTAGTCATTTTCATAAATCGCGGTACCCAGCGTGGCAGCTTTAACCGCCGTTTGACCTTCGCTGACCATCTGAAGACCCAAAACAGATGGCAGGCGGACGACGCCAACTTCGTGAATGTCGCGCTGGCCGTCACGGATGCCCATGAGACCAATGAAGGAACTGGCCAGCAGGGCCAACGCGCTGATCACTCCAATAAGTGCTAGCTTTCCTTTTAAACTTTTGAAATTCATGATTTCTCTCCTCGGGTATGCTTTTATTTAGTTACTTGAGTTGCAAGCTGTTGGTACGTGGTTTCTCGACCGCAGGCGGTTCAGTAAATTTGCGGTCGACTTGTTGCACAAGGGTTGGCACATCCAGTACCAGGGCGACGGAACCATTGCCGAGGATGGTTGAGCCGCTCAATCCTTTGAAATGCTCGAACAACGGTCCCAACGGCTTGATTACTGCCTGGAATTCGCCGAGCAACTTATCCACCACCAGGCCAGCCCGCGTCTGGCCGAACATCACCACCACTAGGCTCTCTCGTCCTTCACCTTCATTGGGCGGCATCTCGAACAGCTCACGAAGGCGAACAAAGGGCAGGGGCTCGCCGCGCACGCGGATGATGTCGTTATCCTTGGCGTAGGTATAGGTGGTGAGGTCGAGGCACTCGACCACCAGATCGTGGGGGATCACGAATACTGAACCGCCGGCCATGACTTGGAAGCCGTCGATGATGGCGAGGGTCAGCGGCAACCGGATGCGCGCCGTGGCGCCTTGGCCGGGCTCGCTCATCACTTCGACCTCACCGCTGAGCGATTCGATATTGCGCCGGACCACGTCCATGCCGACTCCGCGGCCGGAAAGGTTGGTCACTACTTCCGCGGTTGAGAATCCCGGTTCAAAGATCAGCCGGTAAATCTCGCGATCAGTCAGGTTATGGTCGGGATCGATCAGGCCGCGCTCCAAGGCCTTGGTCAGGATGCGATCTTTATTGAGGCCACGCCCGTCGTCGGAGACCTCGATCATGATGCTGCCGGAATCGTGATACGCATTGAGCCGCATCGTGCCGTTGGGCGATTTGCCGGCATCGATGCGGTCGACCGGCATTTCGATGCCGTGGTCCATGGCGTTGCGCACAATATGCATCAGCGGGTCGGCGAGTTTTTCGACCATGGATTTGTCGAGTTCGGTGTCGGCGCCGGTGATCACCAGCTCGATTTCCTTGCCCAGTTCCTTTGCTACATCGCGCACTACGCGCGGAAAGCGCATGAACACTTCGCCAATCGGCACCATGCGCAGCGTCAGCGCGGCGTCGCGGATGTGTTCGACCAGCACCGAGACGGATTGCGCCGCTTCTTCAAACTGCGCGTCGCGCCGCTGTTGCGCCACCATGCTGGCACCCGCGCCGGCGATGACCAGCTCGCCAACCAGATCGATCAGCTTGTCGAGCTTGGAGACCTCGACCTTGATGAATTTTTGCTCGGCGACGCGTTTTTCTTCGCCCTGCTTCTGCTTGCCCAGCGCTGCTGAGACGACATTTCCCGGCACGATCTGCTTTTCGACCAGCAGGGCACCGAGTGGCTTGGGCGTCATGCCCTCGGTCTGCTGCAACTCGAGAATCGCCGCCAGCTCGCCTTCGGTGAGTGCGCCACCGGCAATCAGAATTTCGCCCAGGCGCGCCGGCATTTCGGCCTGCCCTTCGATCAGGGCCAAATATTCCATGATCTTGGCGTTGGGTGGCAGGATGCGAATCTGGCTTTCGGAGCGGACGAACTCGAAGGCGCCTTCGATGGCTTTGCGTTCGGCGTCGGATTCGAAGTCAATTTCGTACCCGAGATAGCTGGATTCGGCATCCATGTCCTTGGCCACGGGCAGGGCATCGGTGATGGTATGCAGATAGACGATGCGCCCGAGGGTGCTGAGGTAGCGAATGAAAGAAATCGGATCGAGACCCTGACGCAGCACGTCTTCGTTGAAACGCAGGGAGATATGCCAGTTGTCGCCGCTGACTTGCGCGCCTTCCTCCACGCTGGCTTGGCCGGCATGTTCCGTCACGGCGGTGGGCGCGGCTTGAACGACCTGCTGGGCGGGCAAACAGGAGTTGAGGCCGGCTTCCGGCG
>CAZAGR010000357.1:0-2998 GCA_964484585.1 uncultured Propionivibrio sp.
TGCTGCATCAGCACGCGGCCGACTTCGGTCGACCCGGTAAATGACAGCTTGGTGACTATTGGGTTGGAGGTCATCTCACCGCCAATCGCACGCGAATTGCCGGTAATGACCGACATCAAACCCGCGGGTAACCCGGCTTCTTCAGCCAGCACCGCCAGCGCAAATGCGGACAGCGGTGTCTCCAACGCCGGCTTGATAACTTGCGCGCAGCCCGCGGCGAGTGCCGGGCCGACCTTGCGGGTAATCATGGCATTGGGGAAGTTCCACGGCGTGATAGCGGCAGTGACGCCGATGGGTTGCTTCAGCACCAAAATCCGCTTGTCCGTAGCGTGCTGCGGAATTGTTTCTCCATAGACGCGCTTGCCTTCTTCGGCAAACCATTCGATGAATGAGGCGCCATAGGCAATTTCACCGCGCGCCTCCGTGAGTGATTTACCCATTTCAGTGGTCAGGATGCGGGCCAGGTCTTCCTGATTGGCCATGATCAGGTCGTACCACTTGCGCAGGACACCGGCGCGATCTTTCGCGGTGCGCGCCGCCCACAACTTCTGCGCGACTTTGGCAGCGTCGATGGCGCGCACGGTTTCGACCGCGCCCATCATCGGCACATGGGCGATCACTTCACCGGTGGCCGGATTGGTCACCGGCGCAGTGACACCGCTATCGGCATCACACCATTTTCCGGCGAGGTAACATTGTTGGCGAAGAAGGTCGGGGCGTTTAAGTTGCATAATGGTTAATCCAAGAAATTTGCCGTGAAACCAATACTCGTGAAGTGTTTCGGGCAATGCGCCCGGTGCTCAAAAAGTCGGCGCTGGCGACACGGCGGTTAAACAACCGCGGTGTCGCCAAAGAACCTGATTTAGAACTTCACAACCGTCTGAACACCAAAGGTGTTGTTGCTGCGCTTGAATGTGCCATCAGCAAAGTCATAGAACGAGTTGAGATTGGAGCGGTCATGACGCAGTTCGAGTTTGATCGTCGCATTGTCGTTCAGCGTGTAGTTCAAACCAAGACTGAGCGCTGTCCGCTTTGCGCCGTTGCTGAAATCGCTGATACCCCATACGCCCAATCCACCATCAAATACGGCGCCCGGGCCAAAACCGTTGCGATAGTCTCCGCAACCCGTGGCTAGCGTCGCTCCGGTAGGGTCTGTTTCCAGATCGGCTAAACCCAGGCAGCCGTTGTTGGCGCCATCATCCGCACCCCAGAAAAACGCCGGGCCAAAACCACCGTTCTTGTTGTTTTTGTAGTAGTCAGCGCGGGCTACAGCCTCCCAATCCGGTGTGAATTTGTAGGCGATGAGACCGGACAATCCAAGGTGGCTGGAGTCGCCACCATTGAAGGCCTGACCCTTGTGCTTTGACGCCTCGATCTGCGCATTCATGGTCAGATCGCCCTTGGTGTACCAGTAGTCTAGGTCGACATAGTTGTACCGGCTGCCGTAAATATGGCCGTGCATGCCATTCAGGCCAAAACCGTCGAACTCGCTGAGCTCGTAATCGCCGCGCCAATGCAAGCCGCTGCCCTTGCTACCCGGGAGATCATTAAATCCATTCAAATTGCCGAGCATGGTTTGCCAGGAAAAACCCGCTGCATCAAACTTGAGTCCCGCGCCGGTAACAAACGCCGGACCGCCGAAGTCATACAGCAGATTGTGCGTCACCAGCTTGTTCATCGTTGCATCACCCAACTCGTAGCCGTTGAAGCTGGCTGTTTTTCCGGCCATCAGGGTCATGCCATTTTCGAGCGGAACATTCAGCATGGCTGTCTCGAAAAGGCCGCCTCCTGTCGCATCCTTGCGCGGGCGAAGTGCCACCACCACGGTTCCTGCACCAAAGTCCTTTTCGAATTTGATCGTGGCACCGCCAAGATTACTGGTGGTATAGCTGTACATGTCTTCGCCGAAGTTGTTGATATTGCTGCCGCCCAGATCGTTCATGAACTGGATCGAGCCCCGTCCGGTGCGCTGATTGAAGATGTAAGTCGGATCAATGTAGCCCGAGACTTTCATGCCCTTGAAGCCGGACTCTTCATGCGCATCCTCCATGGCCTCGACTTTGACACGGATGCGATTGAATTCGGCCACATCCACCGTCGGCTTCATGACAGGCGCCGGGGGTGCCGGGGCGGCCACGACAACGGGCGCTGGGGTCGCCTTCTCCATGATCATTTTCTTCAACTCGGCAACTTGCGCCTTGAGCATATCAATCTCGCTCTTGAGTTGTGCGTTGGTGGCAGCACTTGCGGAAACAGGAAAGGCCAGCGCAAACGCCAAGGCCAGAGGTGTCAATTTCATCATCTTTACTACTCCTTCAGATTAAAAATACGGGAACACGGCCGGCGGCCAGCCCTGCTCACAACCCATCCGGCCGCCGGGCCGGTGTACTTCTTCAACAAAAATCGGCAATGCTCATTTCTCGACCAACTCCACTCAACCATCTCGATAGGCCGCGGCCTGCTCAGCTGCGCGGCGCTTATCCTGACGGTACATCCATAGGCTACCTGCCATAACTCCGACGGCGACGACGGCGACAGTAACGGTGGCAATTGCATTAATGGTGGGATTCAAGCCCAGTTTGGCGCGCGAAAGAATCAGCACTGGCAAGGTCGTAGAGCCTGGTCCGGAAAGAAAGGCAGTGGCGACCACATCATCGAGCGAGACTGTGAATGTCAGCAGCCAGGCCGAAATCAAGGACTGCCCGATCATCGGCAGTGTGACTAGATAAAACACTTGAAAGGGCTTACATCCAAGATCCTGCGCCGCCTCCTCCAATGACTTGTCCATTTCAACCAAACGCGATTGAATCACCACCGCAGCGTAAGCCATGCCAACGCAGGTGTGCCCCGCCCAGATGGTGAACATTCCACGCTCCGGCCAGCCGATTGCCTTTTGCATCATCACGAAAAATAACAACAACGAAAGGCCGGTAATCACTTCAGGCACCACCAGTGGTGCGCTCAGGTTGCGGTAGCGCAAACGGTCAGTCGACCCTGC
>CAZAGR010000358.1:0-2983 GCA_964484585.1 uncultured Propionivibrio sp.
TACCGATGATCGCGGTGGATATCCACTGCTTGCGTGTGGGCATTTCACTCCCCACCGCGCGCTGCCACACGACCAAGATCAAGCCTGAGACGAGAAATCGAATCCCTGCGTGAAAGAACGGCGGGATGGTTTCAATGGCGATTTTGATCCCGAGATAGGTCGAGCCCCAGACGATGTATAAAGCAATTAACGCCAGCCAAATTTTTGTTTTCATTTTTTTCCTTTTGTTAGATTTTTTTGGTGTCAGGCTACTTGCTGTCTGAAATTGCTATCAGCAAGCTGACGGATTCCAGAGTCGTGAGATATAAATTCTCTTGCCAGTATGGCTTTCTTTCTTGCAGAGCCGTACAGATAATTTCCAAATTCGCCAGCCTTGCGAATCACGCGATGGCAGGGGATTAATACCGCGATTGGGTTGTGCCCAACGGCGGTTCCGACTGCGCGCAACGCCTTTGGGTTTCCAATCTGCGCGGCGATGCGCTCATAGGTGGTTACTTCGCCGCTGGGGATGCTGAGCAGCGCCTCCCATACTTTGATCTGGAAGTTTGTCCCGCGCAGGTGAATCTTGAGGGGAGGATTCTGCCCGCGCTCGCCGACTCTCTGCCCGAAGATTTGCAGCGCGAGCGCAGCGGTCGCCTGATGGTCTTCGATCATCTGCGCTTGCGTCCAATTTGCTACGAGGGCGTCAATCGCGTTTCCTTCTGCGCTTTCAACAAAACTCAAATGGCAAATTCCGCGCTCGGTGGTTGCTATTAAACATTTTCCAAAAGGCGTAAAGTGCAGCCCGTAACGGATGCTCAGCCCCGCGCCGCGTGATTTATACTCGCCGGGCGTGACTGCCTCAGTGGCGACGAACAAATCGTGTAACCTGCCTAAACTTGAAAGCCCAACTTGATTCGTAACGTCTAGCAGGTTTTCAGATTTATTAAGCAATTCTTTTGCATGTTCTTTTGTAAGGAATTGCAGAAAACGTTTTGGGCTGACGCCTGCCCATTGCGTGAACACGCGCTGAAAGTGATATTCGCTCAACCCAACCGCCGATGCGATTTCTTCCAACTCCGGCTGGCGCTGCACATTCATTTCTATAAATTGAATGGCGCTTTCGATCAACTTGTAATGTTCCGATAATTCCGTGCTCTCTTCCATATCAATCTCCTTTTTATGTTGAAGATTGTATTTGACATGCAATCTAAAGACGACCCGTTTCTTGCTGCTTTTTATAAAATCTTGTTTGTTTTACTATGACTGTTAAAAAATAAACAGATATGGCAAACATATCTGTTTATTTAAGCGGCGCAGATTTTAATTTAGCGCGCTGCTGAACATCTTGTACAGGTCGATGCCGCTTTTCCCTTGCGCCTCATTTATATATTGTTGAATAGGGATGCGTACGATAGCGTTTTCCGTTTCGCTTTTTTCAAACCAAAATTCTACAAACCCATAATTTCCCTTAATCTCTTCGCGTGGAATTTGAATAACAACAGGCATCACTTGCGCCATCCAATTTCCGAAGCGTTCATGGTTCGTTAAGTCTTCAACAGGCAGGCGCACGTAGAAATCGGTTTCCATTACGCTGAAATCCGCGTGTCCATCGGCGTAGATACAGTCTTCGCCATAAAAACTTACGCGCGTTTTTGCATTTGGGTCAAGCGCGCCGATCAACGCGTTGAATTTTTCTGTTAACTCAGGCGCCTCGTGGTATGCCCACATGTAACTACAGCCTTCATAGGCAGGCGCGGCGGCTTCAGTGTTTGTCTCAACGGTGAGTATATTTGCGCTGGATTTTGTTTCTGTAACAGCGGCAGGTATCTTAGGGGCAATCCTGCTTTGCACGGAAATAAATCCAGCTGCAGTGGTTAAGATAAGAGCGATTGCCCAGTTTCTTTTGTTTTTCATTTATAGATTGCCTTAAGGATCAGGCTCTGGCTCGCCGCCACCGGGATCAGGTTCACCGCCGCCTGGGTCTGGCTCACCGCCGCCTGGGTCTGGCTCACCGCCGCCCGGGTCTGGCTCACCGCCGCCCGAATCAGGTTCGCCAGTTGCTTCAGGCTCGCCAGTAGATTCTGGTTCACCGGTTGCTTCAGGCTCGCCGGTTGCTTCTGGTTCAGGGAAATCCTCAGGGTTTGGAACTTCGTCAAAGAATTCATCCATTTCAGGAACTTCGTCCAGCCATTCCTCAATTTCTTCGCTATCAATGGTTTCGGGTTCGCTGGGCGGACCGTCATTTTCAATAGTGGAACTTTCGCCGTCTGTTAATTCAACTTCATTACCTTCTTCATCTTCTAACGAACAATGACCTTCGAGGCAAGATGCTTTGAATTCGCCTGTTTCAGGGTCAAATTCTCCGCTCAATACGCTGCCTTGCACAGAAGCAGTTCCGGTTGGCGTGGTTATGGTTAATGAACCGCCGTTTAATAGGATATAAATTTTTCCAAAAAGCAAATCCAGCGTGGTGGCTGGTTCGCCGTTCACTTCGGTGAGCATAGGCATACTAAACGCGGAGTTGGGACCCACGCGCACGATCGTACCGTCTGGGAGCAGGTCTAAACGCGCGTGACCATCATCTCCGGTTTCTACTCCGCCATTAGGCAGGATGGTCATTCCGGAAGATGCAGGCGCGAGACTGTCATTTTGTGTTGCGCGCACAAACACTTTATTCTCCACCTCAGATAAAACAGCATTTCGTGATGATGCTTCTGTGGCTGGCGCCTGTGTGGCGGTATTTTCCGCGGCGGCGGAAGGCGCAGTGGCTGCCTCCGCCACGGTGGTTGGCGCGTTGATTGGGCTTCCACACGCGTTTAGAAATAGGGATACTATAACAATTGTAGAGAGTTTTGTTTTCATGAATACTTCCTTTGTTTGCTTTAACGAAATCAAATTGACGCTAAAATGGATTATACCGTAGAGGCTATTTATATCTGCTTTGAATAAGTAACTCACCTTACGCAGTTTCACACTTCGCGCCACATTGCCCGCACAGGGA
>CAZAGR010000359.1:0-2967 GCA_964484585.1 uncultured Propionivibrio sp.
GCCCCGAGGCAATTTGAATGTAGTCCTCGTCCAATTCCGCCACGGTGATCGGTGCCCGTTCCAGCACACACTGCCCGACCAGACCCTCGCCAAGGGCAAACTGCTGCTTGATTCCCTTGCGCTGCAGGTACGCGTGGCTGCCGAAAAGGGCATAGTGAGTCGTTTCTGGTGCGCGGTAGAAAAACACGCCAACCTGAGCCGAAAGCACCGGCGTCAGCTTCGCCATCAAGCGCCGAGAAAACTCGGCAATGTTGTCAATTCCTTGCACCACCGAGAGCAACTCGGTGGTTTGCGCTTTAACCCAACTGGCACCGACCTGGGCCTGTGCGCCCTGCTGGAGCACTCGAATTGCATTAGCCATGGCACCTAGTTCGTTTTCATGATCGGTGTGTGGCACGACGGATTCAAGACGACCAGCAGCCAGACTTTCGACGCAATGACGCAAGTCTTCCATGGGTCGGCGGATTGACCGGCTGATCAACATGCCGACGCCGCCACTGACGAGCAGGCCGAGTACCAACAACAAGGCGCCGTTTTGCTGTGCACTGACGGTCAGCGCTGCACCTTGTTGGGCGTTCAGCCGAGCCTCCTTCTCCACCACGCTGATGATGGCATCGAGCCTGCTATCGGCGGTGAGAATCGCCTTGTCGTAGTCGGCCCCGCCTAAAAATTGAACCGCCTCGCCATCGGCGAAGGCATCGTTCTGATCAAGCAGTGCTATCGCGTGCGCGACGCTTTTTGAATACGCCGGAAATGCCTCGTCGAAGTCATGCAATGCCTTGATGCCTTCGTGGCCCAAAATGCGCTTGCGAGCTTCCGCCAAGTGACGACCGACCTCCGCTTCAGCGTTGCGGACGCTCTTTTTTCCTGTGGCGCGAACGCTGGCGGTCGCGCTCATGGCCATCGAGTGCAGGTCTCGACCCATCATCGTGAGGTGAGCTTTCGCCTCCAGCACGTGGGAAACGCCGAGAAAATTTCGCTCATAGGCTTGTTGGGACGATTCGCTCAAGGAACGAATCGTTGCCAGGCTGGTGACCCCGACCACCAAGGTCATGACAAAGCCCACGGCGATGGTGAGCAGCAACTTGGTGTTGAGCGGCAGGCGGTCGAGCACTGTGACGAACGAATTCATGAAGGTCTTGGGTTTAACTGGGTTTTACTTGGAAAGCTCGGCAGATTCTTTCGCCTTGTAGTCGGCCGATTCGCGGACTTTCGCGATCATGGCCCAGATCTCATCGACGGTCTTGCGGTTTTTGTCGTAATAGTCCCGGCCAAAAATAACGAAGTAGTGCTTTTCCGATAGCGGCGGTGAGACGATTTCAACCTTGTTGGCCAGATACGGGCTCTTCATGGCGCGTTTGGCCTCACCGGTAAGTAAGGCGATCGCCGCCAACTGGCCAGTGCCGAAACGCCGCAATAGCGTCTCGGGTGTATCCGAATTGCTATCCACCTGCGCTCCCCACTTGACCAGATCGGCCGCCACCGAATAGGCGGCCTGCGTGCCAATGGGCCCCGTGAGATTGCTGAATGTTTTGCCATCCCAACCGACCTTGCTGCCCGTTAAGCGCAGCAGCGTGTAGCCATCGGTATGCAGGCGCCGGCTAGCGTCGGGCTTGCCGTTCGCCATCGGATAAACCGCATACTGGGCCCGCTCATCGTTATAGCTGGCAGCAACTGCACCGGCAATCTCGCCTTTTTGAACGCCCGCAAGGCAATCTTTCCACGGCATGCCTACCACTTCCAGCTTTACCCCTGTGCCCTCCGCAACCATTTCCAACAGAACAACATTTAAGCCTTTCCCGTTTTTGATCAGCCACGGGTATTGCCCACCGTAGTCGGCACATAGCGGCAATGCCTGCGCAGAAAAGCTGACGATAGCCACTGTGATGGCTGCGATGATGGGCTTGATAAGCCGATGCGTGCGGTTCATAAAAGGTCTCTTTCTGTGTCAATTACGATGGAAGTGGCGAGGACGTCTCTTGTAATGTTGGCTGAACGTTCAATTGCGCTAGGGTGCGCAGATTCCGGTCAAGAATCTCGATGCTCATCGCCAGCGCGGGCATCAGCGCGGTCAAAAAATCCGGCGTCGTATCGGTAAAAGCGCGCATCGTTGCGAATTCTAGAACGCCGACTACTTTGTCTTTTTGCACAAGCGCCTGCAGCAGCACGTATTTGGGCACGGCGTGCCCGAGCCCTGACGCAATACGAATCGGCGTATCCGGAATGGTGAGGATCGTCACCGCTTTTTTATCGAGCGCACACTGGCCCACCAGCCCGTCGCCGAGGGCGAAGGACCGCCCCGCGCCATCGCTCGCCGCCGCACCATAGCCGCCTACCTGCACCAAACGATTCGACTCGGCGTCGAACACATAGAACGCCGCAAACTGTGCGCCTATTTCGGGCACGGTATGGCGCAAGAAGGTTTGCGCCAGGGTCTCGAAAGTAAGCGCACCTTGCAACTCGGCGGTTATCGTGGTGATGAGCATCTGCCTGCTGATGCGCTCATTGATTCGCGCTTCAAGGCTCGCGGAGAGTTCTTTTTCTTTCGCCAGCTGGCTTTTCTGGGCAGCAGAAAAAGCCACGCCAAAAAAACCTGCCAGGGCGGATGACGACGCATAGGCAACCACATGAGCAAGGAGAGTGCGCGGCACAGGGGTGGGGAGGAGGCCGAAATGCTCGGCGGCGGTTAAAGCGATAAGGTACGTCACCGTGGCAATCGTCATCAAGATCGTTGCGCGCCCGCCTTGCACTACCGCATTAACCAACACCACCACAGGAAAAATGTAGAGAAATGGGGTACGGATGCCGGCAACCATTATGCCAAACGCGCAGGCACTGAGCCACAGCCCCCAGGAAAAAATCATTAATCCACGATTGACGCGCCCCATACGCAGCTCGTTGTAACAGATACCCCCAACGATAGCCCCTACCAAGAATCCCCAGTTACGGGGATTGCTGGTGCTATCA
>CAZAGR010000360.1:0-2965 GCA_964484585.1 uncultured Propionivibrio sp.
TAGCATAGCGGCAACACCTATCAAGCAGGATAGCCATGACCGCAAACGCAATACAGGAACTAAGCGCAGACAGTTTTCAACAGACGATCACCGCGAATGATTTCGTGATTATCGATTTCTGGGCGCCGTGGTGCGGACCCTGTCGCTCATTTGCGCCGACCTTTGAAGCCTGTGCCGAAAAGCACCCCGATATCGTGTTTGCCAAAGTTAATACTGAAGCTGAACAACAGATCGCTGCCGCTTTCAATATCCGCTCGATTCCGACGCTGATGATCTTTCGCGACCAGATCATCATCTACGCCGAAGCCGGAGCACTGTCTGCCGGCGTACTGGACCAAACCATCGCCCAGGCGCGCGCACTGGATATGGATCAAGTGCGCGCTGAAATTGCTGCGCAGGGCGTTTGATTGCCGATAGAATCGGCTGTCATGATTACGCCTGCCGTTTCCCCGCCGACCATCGGTCATGACTGACAATACTCCCGCGGGTATTTCCTCGGCCGTTCAACATCAACGTGTAAGTGCTCTTTACGACCGACTGCCATCCAGTGTCACCGCCGTCGCTGTGGGCGTGCTTATCGTCTTTTTCTTCCTGCTGCCCACCAGCAGTTCGACGCTTCTCAAGCCTTGGACGGCCTACATGCTCAGCACGCTCGCATTGCGTGGCTGGCTGTGGCACCTTTTTCGCACCTCATCGGTCGACACGGCCAGTGCGCGTCAATGGGAGTGGGCATACGCCGGTGCCATGCTGGCCACCGGCCTCGGCTGGGCGGCGCTCAACGGACCGCTCTACCCGCCGGAACAAAATGGGCATGTCTTCATTCTGGTCCTGACTCTGGTCGTCGCCTTCAGCGGCATGCTCTATTCGTCGCTAAGTCACACGTCGTTTGCGCTGTTTGTGATACCTACCCTGATTCCTGGATTGGCCCGCTATATTGCCGGTCAAGGGGAAGGCGCGTTATTGCCGGGAATCATCGGTTCGCTCGGCTGTCTGGCGGTGATGGTCAACCTGCACTTGACGCTGTACCGCTTTGCCGTCCTGCAGTTGACGCAGGCTGCTGAGACGCAGGCATTGCTCGACGAACAACAGGCCATATTTCAAACCACCTCCGCCGGGATCGCCGTTGTGCTGGATCGTCGAATCGTCAAATGCAATGCGCGGCTTGGCGAAATTCTGGGCCTGGCTCTGAATGATATTTTGGCTCTGCAGTCTGCAGCGCAATTGTATGCGGACCCGGATGAAGGAAAAGCCGTGTACGAGAACTCCGCTGCCGCATTCGACCGCGGCAAGTTGTTTCAGTCCGTGCATCGCCTTCGCCGGGGCAACGGCAGCGAATTCTGGGCGGAGATGTCTGCCCGTCGCATGGACAATGGCACCGCCGCGGTATGGCTGATAAGTGAGGTCACAATGCAGCCGGCCGGCACTGATCGTGCGACCGAACCAGGCGGCGTTAACGCTATTCCGCCAGTTTGATACAGGCTGCGCGATGCGTATTTTCTGGCCCCGCCAAGGCCGGAATGGTTTCGGCACAGGTCGAATCCGCGCGCGGACAGCGTGTGCGAAAAACACATCCTGACGGCGGATTGATCGGACTGGGTAAATCACCTTCAAGGATCTGTATAACTTTGTTGCGTTCGGTTTCGGGATCAGGAATCGGCACAGCAGAGAGCAGCGCCTGCGTGTAGGGGTGTGCGGGTGCGCCAAACAAATCATCCGACCGCGCCGCTTCCATCACCCGGCCCAGATACATCACGAGGACGCGATCCGCAATGTGCCTGACCACCGCGAGGTCGTGAGCAATGAAGATCAGCGCCAAACCTTCATCCTGCTGCAGGTCCATCAACAAATTAATGACTTGTGCCTGAATCGACACATCCAGTGCCGAGACCGGCTCATCGCAGATGATCAGCTTGGGTTTGACAATCAATGCGCGGGCGATGCCGACGCGCTGACATTGCCCGCCGGAAAATTCATGCGGGTAGCGGTTGACGACATTGGAAAGCAGGCCGACGCGCGCCATCACGCGTTCGACCTCGGCTTTGACTTCCGGCGATGACATGCCGGGTTTCAGTGCCTGCAAAGGCTCGGCAATGATGTTGCCGATCGTCATGCGCGGATCGAGTGACGAAAGCGGATCCTGAAAAATCATTTGCATGTCGGCACGCAAGGATTTCCACGCAGCGGCCGAGCGCCCGGCGAGAGCTTGCCCCTCGAAGTGCGCACTGCCGCCGCTGATGGGATTGAGCCCGATCAGGGCTCGCGCCAGCGAGCTCTTGCCACAGCCCGACTCGCCGACAATGCCAAGCGTTTGACCAGGTTCCAAGGTAAAACTGACCCCGTTGACCGCCCGCAACAAGCGCGGCGCGGCCCAGGGCATCATGCCCTCGCGACCCACGTTGAAGTGCACGTGCAAGTCCCGCACGTCGAGTAATGGAATCGGTGCGGTCACCGCGCGTCACCCAAATTCGTCAGCTCAGTAACGTCCCGGTGACAGGCTCGCTGGCGTTGCTCACCAAAGGCTTGCAGTGGCGCAGGAGCAAGACACGCGGGGATCCGATCAACACAACGCGGCACGAACGGGCAACCCTTGGGCAAAGCCAGCAGGTTGGGCGGATTGCCCGGGATCGTCGCCAGGCGCGACGTCGGGCCGGTTCCGTGCGCATGATTCATCCTTGGCACCGCGTGCAGCAGGCCGCGCGTGTAGGGATGCGATGGCTCGCGAAAAATAGAGCTCGCGTCACCGTACTCCATCACCCGCCCGGCATACATCACCAGCACGTGGTCACAAACGCCCGCGATGACGCCCAGATCATGCGTAATCATGATCACCGCGGTGGCGAAATCGCGGCGTAGATCCTGCAACAGGCGCAGAATCTGCGCTTGCACCGTAACGTCAAGCGCCGTGGTCGGCTCATCGGCAATCAGCAGTTTGGGCTGGCAAAGCAGTGCCATGGCGATAACCACG
>CAZAGR010000361.1:0-2936 GCA_964484585.1 uncultured Propionivibrio sp.
GGCAGTTCGCAGGCAAACGCCTCAATGACCACATCGGTATCTGCGCTGATCGCTTGGCTGGCGTCGGTGATGATCACGGGCGGTCGCGATTCAATGGGGGCGAGCCAAGTCAGCGCACGGGGATCGTCGATCAGCAGGCGCACCTGCCAGCCGAAATCGAAGCTCAGTTGTCGGGCAAGTCGCCAGGACACGCCGGCGTCGCCGAAATTGTCGATGACGGTGCAGAAAATATCGCAGCGGATGTCGGAGTGGCGCATTGAGCCGGTATCCTAGCCGAATGAGTGATCTACTAGCGTGCATTGACTGCCCGCGTCTTGCCCAATTTTTGTGTGAGGTACGTGAAACGCACCCGGGTTACCACGCCCATCCGGTACCGGCATTTGGCGATCCACGGGCGCGGCTGCTAATCGTCGGGCTGGCGCCCGGCATGCATGGCGCAAACCGCACCGGCCGTCCATTTACGGGTGATTTTGCCGGAATCCTTCTGTATGAGACGCTTCATGCGTTCGGTTTCAGTTCTCACGCGGTCTCGATGGCGGCCGACGATGGCTTGATTTTGAGCGATTGCCGCATTACCAACGCGGTGAAGTGTCTTCCACCGGCCAACAAGCCGGAGCCAGGTGAGATCCGTATCTGCAATCGTTGGCTGAGTGCGGAGTTGAAGACATCGGCCGATGTGCGGGTGGTCCTTGCGCTCGGCCAGATTGCGCATAAAGCGGTATTGATGGCGAGCGGGCTGCGGCTGTCGGCTTATCCGTTTGCTCATGCCGCTCGGTATGTGCTGCCGGACGAAAAAATTCTTATCGACAGCTATCACTGCAGCCGCTACAACACGCAGACACGCCGCCTCACCGCTGCCGACTTTCAACAGGTCTTCCATGCCATCCGTGCCGAACTCAGCTAAGGACGTCGACGCAGTCCCTGCCGCCGGATTCGATTCCAGGCAATTTCTTGCGACCCTGACGGAGGAGCCAGGCGTTTATCGTATGTTTTCCGCCGACCGCACTGTGCTTTATGTGGGCAAGGCGAAGAATCTCAAAAAGCGTGTTGCGTCTTATTTTCAAAAGACAGTGTCCAGCCCGCGCATCGCATTGATGTTGCACCAAGTAGTGACCATGGAAGTGACGGCAACCCGTTCGGAAGCCGAAGCGCTGATTTTGGAAAATACCCTGATCAAGAAACTGTCGCCGAAGTACAACATTTTGTTCCGTGACGACAAGTCCTATCCCTACATTGCTCTTTCCGGCGGTGAGTTCCCCCGCCTGTTCTATCACCGCGGCGGTTTTGAGAAGAAATCGCACTATTTCGGTCCGTTTCCCAGTGGGCTGGCGGCACGTGAAAGCATCGATTTAATCCAGCGCACGTTCTTGTTACGCACCTGTGAAGAGTCGGTATTTGCGCATCGCTCGCGACCCTGCCTGATGCATCAGATCAAACGTTGCAAGGCCCCGTGCGTCGGCATGGTGTCTGCTGGAGAATACGACGAGGATGTGCGTCTGGCGACATTACTGCTCAAGGGGCGTCCGAATGAAGTCGTCGAACGCCTGACGACGCAGATGGAACAATTGGCGGCGGAGCTGCAGTTCGAGAGTGCGGCGCTGGTTCGCGATCAACTGCGCTCGTTGCAGGCTGTGTTGCACAGGCAGTATGTCAGTTCAACTCGCGAAGCTGACGTCGACATAATCGCGGTAGCATCTGGTCGCGGCGAATTGTGTGTCAATCTGGCCATGGTGCGTAGTGGACTGCATCTGGGTGATCGCGCGCATTTCCCGGTGACGAATGGCGGGCAATTTGAGTCGGCAGTTGACGCGGCGGATGGGTTGCGGGCGTTTATCGAACAATATTACGCATCCCAGACGGCCCCGGCCCGCGTCATTCTGAGTCAATGGCCACTCGAAGAGTTGCCCGAAACACTGAATGCAGGACCGGCACGAAATGAAATGGAACGAGCCTGGCTGGAGATGGCGCAGAACAATGCAAATCTGGCACTGGTTTCGCGCCGGCAGACAAAAATTCGCGTGAGTGACCGACTTGAGTCTCTGCGCATTGCGCTGAATCTGGCCGAACATCCGCGCCGAATCGAGTGCTTTGACATCAGCCACACCATGGGTGAAGGTACGGTTGCATCCTGTGTCGTCTGCATGGATGGCACGATGAAGAAGGGCGACTATCGTCGCTCCAATATCGAGGGCATTGTGGGTGGTGACGATTACGCAGCAATGCGGCAGGCGCTGACCCGGCGTTACGAGCGCGTAGCCATTGGAGAAATTCCCGCGCCTGATCTGGTGTTGATCGATGGCGGCAAGGGGCAGCATGGTGTGGCGCGTGAAGTGTTTGCGGAACTTGGGTTAGGACATTTGATGAGCATCGGCGTGGCCAAAGGGGAGGAACGACGTCCCGGACATGAAACTTTGTTTGTTCATGGGTATAACGGAAGTGGCGATGGGAACACGAATCAGCCGTTACAATTGCCCATGGATCATCCGGGGTTCCACCTCATACAGGAAATACGCGATGAAGCACACCGATTCGCTATTGTCGGGCATCGCGCGCGGCGCGCCAAAGTGCGTGGGCGGTCGAAACTCGAGGACGTGGTGGGTATCGGCCCGGAACGCCGCCGCCGGCTGCTGGCACAGTTTGGTGGGTTGGACGGAGTGAAAGCGGCGACAGTCGAAGACTTGTGTCGGGTCGATGGAATATCGCGGCGCCTGGCGTTGGAAATATTCAAGCAGATGCGTTGATTGATGCCAATTAACATTCCCACCTTGCTCACTTGGGCTCGAATCGTTCTGATTCCGGTGGTCGTTGGGGTTTTCTACCTGCCGATTTCCAGTCACGATGCAAATTTTTTTGCCACCGCTGCGTTTCTGGTGGCGGCGATTACCGACTGGTTCGATGGTTGGTTGGCACGTAAGCTGGGGCAAACCTCGGCCTTT
>CAZAGR010000362.1:0-2920 GCA_964484585.1 uncultured Propionivibrio sp.
TATGCCGTGTCATTCATCGCAGCGATGTGGCTTTCCGGCGCCGAGGAAGCTTAGCAACGCACTTCCGAGAAAGGGGGCGCCCAGCTCGGTGCGCAAGGCCCACGTTTAACTCAAGTAGCGCACACCTGTCATTTCCTCCGACACAGTCCAAAGTCGCGCCGCGACGGCTTCATCGCGGGAACGGCGGTTCGAGCCGACTTTGATCGGCGCACCGCGCACCTCGCCCATGGATTTGGGTCCGCAGTAGTCGCCACCTTCGATGTCGTCACCCAGGGCGGCGTACAGTGTGGGTTGCGCACCGCCTTTGGCCGACTGCAACATCAGACCGACGACGGGTGCAACGAGGTTGGCGAGTTTGGGCAGATTGTGGCCCAGATTGGTGTAGGACACGCCGGGATGGGCGGCAACGGAAAGTGTCCCGTGCCCGGCTGAAGCCAGGCGACGCTGCAGTTCGTAGGCGAACATCAGGCAGGCCAGTTTGCTTTGGCCGTAGGCGTCCCGCTTGCTGTAAGCATTCTTGAAATTCATGTCGTCGAAATGAATGCCGGTAAATTTATGCGCCAAGCTACTCAGGCTGACGATGCGCGAGTTCGGCGTCTTGATCAGCAACGGCAGCAGCAGACCGGTCAAAACAAAGTGACCAAGATAGTTGGCCGCCAACTGGCTTTCAAAACCATCTTCGCTGAGGGAGTACGGTGGCATCATGATGCCTGCGTTGTTGATCAGCAGATCCAGTTTTTTGTGTTTTTTTGCATAAGCAGCGGCGAAGGCATGCACTGATTTCAGGCTGCTCAGATCGAGCTTCATGCATTCAACTTTGGCGCTTTTGTGTTGCTTCAAGATTTGCGCCTTGGCGGCCTCGGCCTTCTCGGTATTACGGCAGGCGAGGACGACGCTGCAACCTTTTCCAGTCAACGCTAACGCGGTTTCAAAACCCAGTCCGATGTTGGCGCCGGTGATGATGGCAATACGTCCGGCTTGATTTGCGGCCTGCTTCAGATTCCATGTCATGGCGCTTACCTTTCAGAAGGAATTATTTACGCGAGCAAAGCGTCGCGTACAAAGTCGAGTCGATCCTGACCCCAGAATAACTGTTCGCCGACCATAAAGCTCGGCGCGCCGAAGATGCCATGATCGACCGCCTTCTGTGTGGTCAGTTTCAATTGCTCCTTGACCGCCGTGTCGCCGGCCAGCGCCATCATCGCGGCCGGGTCGAATCCGGCCTTGGCCAGAACTGCGCCGACGGTCGCCGGATCATTCATGTTGTGTTGATCGACCCAGATCGCTTGAAACATGGCGTCGCGGTAGTTTGTCAAACGGTCATCGCCGTGCATCTGCAGTCCGGCATCGGCACGCATCAGCGTAAGCGTGTTGATTGGAAAGTGTGGATTCATAGTGAGCGGCACGCCGTAGCGCTTCGCGAAGCGCGCCAGATCGACGAAGAGGTACTGTCCTTTGGCCGGCACGCTGATCGGCGGGCGGTTGCCAGTCGCTTGGAAAATGCCGCCCAATAGAATTGGTTTGAAGATAACCGTCGCGCCGGTTTCAGCCGCCAGTTTTGGTAATTGCGTATAGGCCAGATAGGCAGCCGGGCTGCCGAAGTCGAAATAGAACTCTACGGTTTTGTTCATCAAAATTTCTCCATCCAGGGTCGCAAATCAAGTTCGTGGGTCCACGCGTCGCGCGGTTGGCAGTGCAGCATCCAGTACTGGTC
Organism: uncultured Propionivibrio sp.; assembly: GCA_964484585.1. Lineage (GTDB taxonomy): Bacteria > Pseudomonadota > Gammaproteobacteria > Burkholderiales > Rhodocyclaceae > JADKHX01. The sequence goes on from CAZAGR010000362.1 coordinate 1,715, forward strand.
GGCGATGTGATCGGGGTTGAGGATGCCGTCCGTATCCTTTAGCGCGTAGGCTTGTGGAAAGTTCTCGCGAATAAATTCGGTATCGATAGCGCCATCGATCACCACGTGGGCAATGTGCAGACCACGTGGCCCCAGCTCGCGGGCCATGCTTTGCGCCAGCGCACGCAGCGCCATCTTGGCGCCGGAGAATGCGGCGAAATTGGCACCTCCTCGCAGCGAGGCTGTTGCGCCGGTGAAAATGATCGTGCCTGCGCCACGCGTCACCATGCGTTTGGCCACTTCGCGACCATTGAGAAAGCCGGCCATGCAGGCCATCTCCCAGACCTTGAAATATCGACGGGCGGTTTCTTCCAGAATGCTGCTTGGGGCGTTGGCACCGATGTTGAACACGAGTACGCCGATAGGCCCGAGCGTCGATTCGATGCGCTGCACCAGTTCGACCACTTCCTCCTCTTTGCGTGCGTCGGAGGCAAAGCCGTGGGCCACGCCTCCCTCGGCGCGGATGGCGGCCAACAAGGGTTCCAGTTTGTCCGCCGTGCGACGGGTGACGCAGGTGGTAAAGCCTTCCCGCGCGAAGCGGCGCGCGATAGCGCCTCCTGTGGCATCGCCGGCGCCGATGATGAGTGCTACGCGGGTTGGGTCGCTCATGCGTGATGTTCCTTAACGTGAAATACGTTGTCCAGCGCGGCCGGTGATATCCGAGCGCAGCGAGCCAAACAATAGCCTCCCCGTGAGGGGAGGACGGGAGGGGAGGTCCTGTTTGTCAGCCCATGGTCTGTCGAAGGCGATGGATTTCATGATTCGAGTCAGCTCGACGAAGTCAAGGGCGTTAATAACCAGCAGCCATGCCGTCTTTGCGTGATTCGCTGGCGCCCAGCCAGACACCATTGGCGCCGCGCATAATGGCCTGATATCCGCCATAGCCACCCAGATCATAGCCAATCTTGTGACGCAGTTGCAGCAGCTTCTGGATTGTTGCGGGTGGAAAGCCGGATTCGAGGCTGACTGATCCGCCATCCGTCATCAGTCCGCCCGTGGGTTGTTGAGGAGAGTCCCAGTAAATACGTGGCGCATCGCCCGCTTCCTGCAGATTCATGCCGAAATCGACCAGGTTCATGACGATCTGCACATGACCCTGCGGCTGCATGTCACCGCCCATCACACCGAAGCTCATCCAGGGCTTGCCGTCTTTGGTGATGAAGGCCG
>CAZAGR010000363.1:0-2904 GCA_964484585.1 uncultured Propionivibrio sp.
CGCCTCGCCTAACGACACGCCGGGCTGCAAGTTGAACGACAGCGTCACCGACGGCAGTTGGCCCAAGTGATTAACCGTCAGTGCCTGGGTGCTGCTGCTGATACGGGCAACGGAATCGACGGAGATCAACTTCCCATTGCTGGAACGAACGTGAATTTTTGCCAAAGTGGCCGGATTCGCCTGAAACGCGGGAGCCACTTCAAGAATGACCTGATACTGGTTGGTCGCGGCGTAGATCGTCGAAATCTGTCGTGAACTGAAGGCACTCTGCAGGGCATCTTCGATCTGGCCGAACGTCAGGCCCAGAGGCGCGAGTCGCTCACGATCAATATCAAGCGCTATGACAGGACTTTGATTCTTCAGGTTGGTATTGACATCAGTAAAACCGGGCAGTCCGCGCAATTTATCGAGCAGAATATCGTTCCAACGGTAAAGCTCGGTTAGGTCCGTATCCTGCAGTGTGTATTGATACTGTGCGCTGGAGGACTGGCCGCCTATACGGATTGCCGGCGGGTTTTGCATGAATACGCGCACACCCGGCACGGAGTTCAAGCGTGGGCGCAGGCGCGCGATGATCTCGTCCGGCTTTTCTTTGCGTTCGCTCCGGGGCTTCAAATTGATGACGATCGTCCCGGTGTTGCCCACCGAACGCGACCCGCCGGCTCCAACGAATGACCCTATGGATTTCACCGCCGGGTCGCCCGCCACCAGTTGGGCGACGGCACGTTGGCGTTGCATCATGGCTTCAAAGGAAATATCCTGCGGCCCCTCGAGCGAGGCAAAAATCTGTCCCGAATCACCACTCGGGAGGAAATCCTTCGGAACGTGGGTAAACAAGACCGCGGTCGCGATCAGGGTCAGAACAAATGACAGCATCACCCAATTCGGTCGCGCCATGCTCCATAACAGCGTGCGCTTGTAGACATTGAGCAGCGCATCGAAAAAACGCTCGAACAGCAAAAACACTCGCCCGTGCTGTTGCGATCCGGTATGGCGCAAGTAACGACTGCAGAGCATCGGTGTCAGCGTCAGTGACACCACTCCGGAGACCAGAATCGCCGCGCAGATCGTCACGGCAAACTCATGCAACAGGCGGCCGACAATACCGCGCATGAACAGCAGCGGAATAAACACGGCCACCAGCGACAAGGTCATCGACACAATGGTGAACCCTATTTCGCGCGCTCCGCGAATAGCGGCCTGAAAAGGCTCTTCGCCGTTTTCAATATGGCGCACGATATTTTCCAGCATCACGATGGCATCGTCGACGACAAAACCGACCGAGAGGGTTAACGCCAGCAAGGACAGGTTGTCAAGGCTGTACCCGAGCGCATGCATCACGGAAAACGTGCCAATAACCGAAATTGGCAGCGCCAGCGCCGGAATCAGGGTCGCGGAGAGGTTACGCAGGAACATCAGGATGACCAAGATGACCAAAAACCCGGCCAATACCAACGTGAATTGGACGTCGTGAATACCTTCGCGGATAGACAGGCTGCGGTCAAACATCACTTCAAGCTCGATCGAAGCCGGCAAATTGGCCTGAAAGACCGGTAACAAGCGCTTTACGGCGTCAGCCGTCTCGACGGTGTTGGAACCGGGCTGGCGATTCACTGCCAGGATGATCGTGCGGGTATCGTTGAACCACGCGGCTGCCTTGCGATTCTCGACACTATCGACCACGCGGGCAAGCTCCTCAACCCGCACAGGCGCACCATTGCGCCACACCACAGTGACGCGTCGATATGCGTTGGCATCGAACAACTGGCCGTTGGCCTGTAAGGAGAAACTTTGTCGGGTGCCATCCAGCGTACCCAGCGGCTGATTAACATTTGCCGAACGAATAGCCTGCTGGAGTTCATCGATACCGATTCCGCGCGACGAAAGTTGCGCCGGGTCTGCCTGTATCCTCACCGCGTATTTTTGCGCGCCATTGACGTTGACCTGCGCCACCCCGGGCAAGGTCGAAATCCTTTGCGCCAATTGGTTTTCAGCGTATTCGTTGACGACCGAAGTCAGCAGCGTGCGCGAGTACATGGCGATGAAAAAAATCGGTGAATCGGCCGGGTTAACCTTGCGCATCGACGGCGGGGTTGGCATGTCCGCCGGCAGCCGGCGCTGCGCTGAAGCGATGGCTGATTGGACATCCTGCGCGGCCGCGTCAATATTGCGGTCAAGCGCGAACTGCAGCGTGATGCTCGTGCTGCCCTGTGCGCTGCTTGAGGTCATCGATTCGAGACCGGCGATCGTCGAAAACTGACCTTCGAGTGGCGTGGCAACCGCTGCCGCCATGGTCTCGGGCGAGGCGCCGGGCAGACTCGCGCTGACCGAAATGGTCGGAAAATCGACGTTCGGCAATTCGGAAACCGGCAAGCTGCGGTAGGCCAGAATGCCAAACACGACAATCGCCGCCATCAGCAGCGACGTCATCACCGGCCGGCGAATGCACAGTTCCGACAACTGCATTACTTCACCCTAACCCGGTGCCTTTGCCGCGTCCGGAAGCTTGACCCGAGCGCCGGACGTCAAGCGCAACTGGCCCTCGACCACCACCGTGTCACCGTCGCTCAAGCCTTCGGCAATCACGGCCTGATTTTTTTGCACGATGCTGACGCGCACTGGGCGAACCTCTACCGTCTCATCAGCCTTCAGCACAAAAACGAAGCTGCCCGCCGCCCCCTGCTGTACGGCTTCAGCGGGAACCACCATGGCGCTTTTGACCGTCTCCATTTTCAAGCTGACATTGACGAACTGCCCACTGGCGAGTGTTTCCTGCTCGTTGCTCACCACAGCCTTCAACAAAATAGTGCCGGTACTGACATCGACGCCATTGTCAACAAAATGAACCTGTCCCTCATATTTTTCATCGCTTGAAAGCCAGTACATTGTGCCTTGGCCGTTTCT
>CAZAGR010000364.1:0-2891 GCA_964484585.1 uncultured Propionivibrio sp.
ACGCTAATCCTCGCGAATTAAATAAAGATTAGCGAAAATTTGCGGGGATTAGCGGATAAAAGAAATATAGCCTTTTTACTTTTGCAATAGATCCATTCTTTAAAACACCCTTTAACAAGTAACCGAGTTTTTTAACCCGGCATCTTCCTGCTGAATTGATACTTCTCCAACATTGCTTCGATTATCTTTTTATTTTCTTCGCTTACTTTTGCAAACTCCAGCCCGCTGGCGTAATATGTTTGATGCGGCTCAAGATCGCACCAAACTACGCGGGCGGGGATTGTCATGCGCGTGGTCGCGGGTATTTCAGAAGCCTCGCGGAATTCGATCGCCAAAGTGACGTCGCGGTTTGTTTCAATCGGCTTCTCGCTCACCAGCAGCGCGCCTATCAGAGTCAGATCCCCAAGATAACCTAATAGAAAATTTCCCTCAAGGTCATATGCTGGAGTGAAGGTTATTACTTTTTTTCGTTCTTCTTTTCGCAGATGGGTCATAGGTATCTCCTTTTATAGATTTAGTATACATAGCGGGCATCGTAAAATCAATGCCCTTTTTCAAATCCGCTTATAATCGCAATGTTTGAAATTTATCGCAGAATCGAATTCCCGGAGGCTGGTTGTGAAAGTTACCGTTCTGAAGGAAGATGAAATTCGCGCCTGTGCGGCAATGGATCAGGATGCTGTTGCGGCAGTGGCGGGCGGGTTCGTATCGCTGGTGGAGGGCAAAGCCAGCCTGCCCCCGATCATTCGCGTGGACGTGGTTGAGAATCGCGGCGAGGTGGATATCAAAACTGCGTTCTTGCATGGGCAAGATTACTTTGCGATCAAGATCGCTTCCGGTTTTTTTGATAACCCGTCCATCGGTTTGCCTTATGGCAGCGGCATGATCGTTGTCATCAACGCAAAGACCGGCTTTCTCGAAGCGTTGATTTTAGATAACGGCTACCTCACTGACTTGCGCACTGGGCTTGCGGGCGCGATCGCGGCTAAACATTTAGCGCCTGCAAAAATTAAAACGGCAGGTGTTATCGGTTCGGGGGTTCAGGCGCGTTATCAAATTCACGGATTAAAACTTATGCGTGATTTTGAACGCTTGTTGGTTTATGGCAGGTCGTCAGAAAAAGTCGATCAATATGTGGATGAAATGCGGGGCGCGTTGGGGATAAAAGTGGAGCGCTGTGACAGCCCAGAAGAAGTTGTGCGCCAAAGCGAATTTGTCGTAACCACCACGCCCGCGCGCGACCCTTACCTGCAAGCCGATTGGCTGCACCCGGGCATTCACCTCACCTGTATCGGCGCAGACGGCGAACATAAGCAGGAACTTTACGCAGACGCGCTAGCTCGAGCAGATCGCCTGGCTTGCGACAGCAAAGCACAATGCTTTCGTCTGGGTGAATTACATCATGCGCTAAAAGCCGGTGTGATAAAAGAAGACGATGAAATTTCAGAACTAGGCGAACTTATCTCCGGCGCAAAGCCGGGCCGTCAAACCGATGATGAAATCACCGTCTGCGATCTAACCGGCGTCGGCGTGCAAGATACTGCCATCGCGTTGCTTACCTACGAACGCGCGCGCGCCAAAAAACTTGGAACAATTCTTGACGTTTGAATCTTAACCCGCAGCTTTTTCTTCAACCTGCGCAATCTATGAAATCTGTGGATGGTTTTTTATATCATTCCGCCAAATAAGAGGAAATTATGAAAATCGAAACTTTTAGAATGGAACGAGAGCAATGCTTGTACGAAAACGTTGTTGATTACAATCTGTCGGAAAGCGGAGTCCTGCCTCTGCAACTAGATGAGTTGCTCAATGGCGACGCTGAGCGCGCGCGTTTCTTGCAGCAAAGAATGTGGTATCCCAACTCCGACGGTTCGTTAAATCTGCGCGAACAGATCGCGAAATTCTATCCAAATTGCTCGCCGGAAAATATCACGGTCACGAACGGCGGCTCTGAAGCCAACTATGTCACCCTAATGAGTCTGCTTGAAAAAGACGACCGCCTCGCTTGCATGCTCCCGAATTATATGCAAGCTTGGGGGCTGGGGCGCACATACGCGAAAGGCTCGGATGCTTTCCATCTCGTGCTTACAAAAGATGAAGACGGCAAACGCTGGGCGCTCGATGTCGATGAATTAAAGCGCGTCGTTACCAAACGGACAAAAGTTATTTTGGTCACCAATCCCAACAACCCCACCGGCGCTGTACTGAATGAAGAAGAAATGGACGCGATTGTAGAAGTGGCGCGTAAGGTCAAAGCCTGGCTGGTTGTGGACGAGATCTATCGCGGCGCCGAGTATAACAGCGCGACCACGCCGACATTCTGGGGGCGTTACAACAAAGTGGTTATCACTTCCGGTTTGTCAAAAGCATTTGCCATGCCCGGGCTGCGACTTGGCTGGGTCGTAGCCCCGCCGAAGGTTATTGAGAAAATTTGGATCCATCACGACTACCTGACCTTGACTCCCAATGTATTCAGCGACTATATCGCGGCAATTGCCATGGAGCCGGTTCAACGCGAGGCTTTGCTGGCGCGCACCAAAAATATCATCAAAAAAAACCTTCCGCCTCTCGAAGCATGGTTCACCGCCCGCGCCGACTTGTTCAACTATGCCCGTCCGCTTGCAGGCGCGATCGCATATTTTACCTATAATGCGCAAATCAAACCTCAAAAACTGATCGATCGTTTGCGTGTCGAGGAATCGACTCTGCTCGTCCCCGCCAATCATTTTGGGATGACTCACAAAGGCATTCGAATCGGCTACGGATACGACATGGATAAAACATTGAATGGCTTAACGCGGCTCGAAAACTTTATGCGGCGATTGAAGAATTAATTACTGACCTTACGCAGTTTCACACTTCGCGCCACATTGCCCGCACAGGGATGAATC
>CAZAGR010000365.1:0-2867 GCA_964484585.1 uncultured Propionivibrio sp.
CAAAAAGTAAAGGATCGAGCTCATTGGGCGATCTCGCTACGCACTAAAAAGTTTGTTGCTTTGATGTGGTGTGGAAATAATTTGTCATCGCTTTAGGACTCGGAAGTTCAAACGCCTATTTCCACCGCCAGGATACCCGTTCTGGGCAGTACTCCATTTGCGCAGGATTTCCAGCCATCAGTTGTTCTGATTCGTACCCCGGGAACCGGTTGGCGTCGATAGGCAAATGGAATTCTGCGGTAAGTAAATTCAAGAGCGCCATTCTCTGGAATTTCTTCCGGGTCAATCAGCGCGGGATCGATCATTAGTTGTCCTGAATGCCATCGCAAACCAAGCTCGCCCCAACGGGTCAAAATTTCCTCTTTCACCTGCCCGGTCATACCAGGCTGTTGTGCTCCACCCTTACTCGGAGTGTGTGAGTAAGGGTCAAATGGGAAGGCACCATATTCATTCGGTGTTTTCTTGTAGCCCAAGCCCGCTCGGATATCCCGGTATAGAAGTTTCAAATCCTCGGTAATCGGCAAATTTTCATCTGACGCGACAAAAATATTTTCCTGAACTGCCAATAACAGTTTTGCAACCATATGCCAGTAGATACAACCCAGGCCCTCGTAAGCGAACATGGTTCCAGAACGACCGGTAAATTCTTTGTGGCAAAAAAGTCGTTCGTAGGTATCGGCAACCACAATGACTTCAGCATCAGACAAGACATCCTGGTCACCACCATTCAACGCAGCTTCCACGTCGTAGCGGTTGGCTAAATGGGATGCGAATCGGGTTGTGCCATCGGTCTGGACGTGGAAAATGTCTTTCCGGCCGGCGGCAAGCAGTTTCTGTATAGGTTGGGAAGCTAGTGCGGGGGCGTCGAGAATATTTTTGTCGAGAAAGCCCGGCAGTTCTCGGTCTGGATAGAGCAGATAACTTTTGCGCCGTGCGTTGTATAGCGCACTGCTCTTGAGGGCGTTGCCGAGCTTCAGGACTTGGTCTGCATCCAACAAACCACTGGACAGCATACTCACCTGCCCCTCGAGCATTGGATATAAATAGCCCACTTCGGCCTGACCCGGCTTCAAAGTCAGCAAATTGTAACTATGGTACAGACCATCTTCCCGCTGGTTCTCCAAAAGCGTCTTTTCGACCAGGGGAAGCAAGTTGACAACAAGTGTACGAAACACTCCCCCCGGAACAGTCCGTGTTGCCCTAGCTATCCAGCCTTGGTAAAGGGCGGTCCTCCAAGTTTCCAGAATCTGACCGGCGTGATCCAACCAGTTGCGCCGCAATTTAGGCTCGGTACAACAAGTCAGTGGAGTTTTCGAGGTCAGGAGCACAAAGGCTTCTAGAGCTGATGCCGTTTCGATGGGTAGATCCAAAGCCTCGTCGAGAATTGGAAGTCCTTCGAGCAATTTGAGGAATCGACGCAGCGCAGCGAGGGTAACGAGAGAGAGTCCGTTTCCAACCAGTGCGTTGTTGGCATCATTCCACTCGGGGCGCTGTGTGTTGAGCCAGATCCCTCCGCCAGGAACCAGGTTCCCCGCTTTGGATAAAACAATAGTGAGAAGCTTCTCGGCTAGAGTTCCTAATATGGGCTCTCCGGAAGCCCCCAACATCAACTTTCCATCGCCCCCAATCGCGTTGGCCGCGAGCATCGTTGCATTGTGGGCATGCTGATCAAAATCGATTGTGAACTTTGGATTCTTTACTATCTCGGCATAACTTTTCAACCGGTAGGGTACGTTTGCAAATGAAAATACTGGCCGACTCCAAAGGTCTGCCAAAAGTCCGGGTTCAAAGGCTTCCGCGGCCTCAAGGAGCTTCAACAAATAGGCGATTTGGTGGTCGCCCCAGTATCCGACATAGCTCCAAGGGTCATCGTCTTCCACTGTTTCCCACTCAACACCATCGCGGGTAATACGATACGGGTTGTATCCATCGGGAGTCATTGAGCTCAGGAACGTTGAAATCATGGAGCCGACATATTCCGGCTGAGACCACAGCAGAGCTTCCCAGTTCTGGAAAATATCGCGCCAGTTTCCTTGATGGTTAAGTACCCGTCGGCCATCTTCATTGCGCACTTTGATAGAAAATTTGTTCCAAGGACGGCTGGGGTCGCCATGGCGGCGGCTGTAAGTCAGCGGCAGGTATTCCCTGACGAGGCGTTCAAGTTGTGGGTTTTGTTCCCTGACGGCTTCCAAAACAATTTGACGATCAACTTCCTTGGGAAAGTTTTTTACAAATTCATCAACACAATCGGACAGGTGATGGTTACGGCCGACGATAAAACTTTTCAAGTCATCCGTTTTCCAAGCCGTTCCCGCAGGAAACACGCCGCCACGCATGATGTTGAATAAGACATTGGCCGTGTGGTGAAACGCGGCCATTTCAATTTTCGAGGCCTGAAACCCGTCGGCTTTTATCAGAAGCTCATCCAGCCCCTGAGTATTGGAGAATAACGAGGCTTCGATTTCCGATGCATTGCCCCACCCTGATGCCAATTTGGTTGCAAGGTCCGCTGCCTTGGCTTGGGACAGCGGGCCATCGATCACCTGATACCAGGTCGTGTCATCGGAGCCGACCTCCAAATCGAATTTCAAAAGGAATGCGCCACGTTCTCCCCGGGTAAGTGTTTCAGCAGCGATGTCTTGCCCGGCGCAAAAAGCATCAACCTGACGTGAAGACAGCAAGGTTTTCGCTCCCTCTACGCCTGAATACCACACGGCCAGCGTTTCCAACGACTCTTTGGGTTCCGCTCTGTCCCATAGTTTGGCGTACATCGTGTAGAGAGCAATGCGCCCACCCAAATGACTCTCGTTCCATTTGTACGCGTCGGCTAGTGATGACAAAGCGTTATACGTGGCGTTGTTTTCGCC
>CAZAGR010000366.1:0-2859 GCA_964484585.1 uncultured Propionivibrio sp.
CTACAGTCATGCTGATGGACTCATCCGCATTTGAAAATACATTGCCCGCAAAAAATACAGCGTCAATGTTAGAGCAGCATGACATCACATATCACATCATCCCACAAGGCATAATCCAACATACCGAAAAATCTTCGCAAACCAAAACCAACCAAACATGGCGCATAACGCCCACAGGCGAGATCATGCCATTTGCAGCGCCGAGTTAATCCAATGAAGAGATTTTTTAGCCTGCATTCGTTCGTTTCGTTGATCCTTTTGCTTATCATAATGGGCGCGCTCGTTATCGGGTTAAAAGAAGGCGTTCATAATACGAAAAACGCGGAGTTCTTCCCCGTTGCCGCCTTTGCCGTGACGCTTGCTTACATACTTGGTTTCAGCAAATGGTCAGCCCGCCGCGCATGGACGCTAATCGCGATTAGCGGGCTGCTGTTGATTTTCATCGAAAGCGCGAGATTAATTGAGTCGTTTAAGGTCGTCATCGGCGCCATTCCACAATTTGAAATGGATCTTCTGCGCTGGCTGTTTCAAAAAGAAAAAGCGGAAATTCTTTTCCCCAATACAACTATTTTTCAGGAACAATTTACGCAAATTTCAACCAAAGCCAATGCATTCACATCACGTTTATTCAGCGGTTCAATAAAACACGCTTCGGTACGCGAATTTATTTGGGACGTACAACTGCTGGGGGTCTCCGCCTGGGCAGGCTGGGAAATTAAACGCGGTCGGGTTTTATTCGCGCTGCTCCCGTCGCTTGCCATCCACGCCTATGTTTTATATTACGCCGATAAAGATACGCTCACACTGCAAATCCACGTCTTTGCGATGATCTTGCTGCTTGGGCTTGCACTACGCCCAAGGCGCGGCGGCGCTGAAGAGAAAAACGAAAACACCGAAAGAGCCGCAAGAGAAACGCGCTCTGCATTGTTGGTTTTGGCTATCGCACTGAGCATCATTGCAGGTTTTACCCCTTCCATATCCATCAAAGGCGCTGCGCAAAGATTATCGCAAAACGGGCTGGCGAATTCCCTCGGCCTTGAACGGGAGTTTCCGCGCGCATACGCCGCCAGCGGACTTCCACGCCAGCATCTCATCGGATTAAATACAGCGCTCTCCAAAAAAATTATTTTCACTGTAAAAACAGGCGAGCTGCCCGCTTCTGAGAACGTCATCCTCAAAGAAGCCGCGCCGCGTCATTACTGGCGCTGGCTGATATTCGATATATACAATGGCAGTGGCTGGACGACATCTACAGTGGAAAGTAAATCTTATTTTGCGAACGTAGTTATCCAACCTATGAAACCGCAGCATAAAATTATTCGCCAGCAAGTGAAAAAGTTCTCCACGCAAGATACCCGCTTGTATTGGACAGGCTCGCTGCTTACAACCAACCGTCCTTTTGACGCAAGTTGGCGCGTACAGCCAACCCCAAATCCGTTGGCTGTGGATATGCTTGGCGGAATTGTTGAAAGCCAAAATTATCAGGTTGATTCGATAGTCTCCATTGTCAGTGCAAATGAATTGCGCGCGTCTCCGCAAAGTTACCCGCAAGAAATACAAAAATATTTACAGGTATCCGCGACAACTCCGCGCCGCGTTATTGATCTTGCAAATGAATTAACACAAAATTCAAATAACCCTTACGACAAAGCCAAGTCTATCGAAACTTATTTACGAACCTATCCCTACTCGCTAAAAATTCCACCGCCGCCGCCAAACCGCGACATTGCCGATTATTTCCTCTTTGATCTAAAAACCGGCTACTGCGATTATTACGCCACCTCCATGATCGTGCTGGCGCGCGCCGCCGGACTCCCCGCCAGATTAGTCATCGGCTATTCAAGCGGAATCTACAACCCGCAGAAAGCCGAATACACTGTCCGCGAAGAGAATGCGCATAGTTGGGTTGAAATTTATTTCGCCGACATTGGCTGGGTGGAGTTTGAGCCAACCGCAAGCCAGCCTGCGCTTACATTACCTGATGATCCGCCTTTAAAAAATAAATTGTCTGGCAAAAATATTTTAGAAAACATCACTTCCACTGGATACGCAAAAAACAAAGGCTTCAACCAGCGACTGTCTACATTTGCGCTTATTGCCACGCTGCCCATACTGCTTATATGGTTTTTGTATACTCAAGGTTTTTTTACATATCACAAAACGATCCGTTCGATTTACCGTTATGTCTTTTATCATGGCAAAAAAATATATAGAAATACGCCGCCGCATGAAACCGCGTCTATTTTTGCCGAGAAATTGAAATCGAAGATACAGACGCAAGACCGGCATCTACGCCCAGCCCTGAACGAAATAGACTTCCTAACAGCGCTCTATTTACGAGAAACTTACAGCACGCATCCGATAACAAGAGAAGAGCAAAAATCAGCGCAAAAGATATGGGGAAAACTATTTTGGAGATTGCAGTATGCCGCGCTCTTATTTTTAATTCAACGACAAGGCGCGTCGGCTTCTCATTCAAAAAAATAAACCGGGGTTACGCATTGCAAATTTACCAATGGGGGAACTTCTTTTATAAATAAAACGTCCATCTTGAAACAATAAAAAAATGAAGAGCCGATGCCCTTCGCCAAAAGGAGCGCTTATGACTTGAGATGTGACCGTTCTTGTGGAACAGCGGAACGCCGCCTGCTGAACCTTATTATCCGCCTTTCAAAACGTTATTTATATAGGAGAAGAAAAAATGCATATCTTACGCAAGACCCTTGGTCTTTGTGCTCTGTTTCTGCTGTTATTTACTGCCGCTTGCGGCAGCGGATCTGCAGCAACAGAAGCGCCGTACCAGTCAAATGACAATTACGAACCTGCCGCCACAGAGGCTGCCGCAACTGAAGCCGCCGC
>CAZAGR010000367.1:0-2848 GCA_964484585.1 uncultured Propionivibrio sp.
GGCGTGGTAAATACATTTGTGATGTTTCTGTCACGGGTTATCGGCCATCTGGTCGACCGGATCATTTTCAAGACGGAACGTGGCCAGGGGCCGGCGTTTTTTGTCACCATGATTGTCGCTGAACTTGTCCTCGGCGTTCTTGCGTCAATTATTGTCATGTGGTTTTCACGAAGACGCGAGTTTCACGCCGATCGAGGTGGAGCCAGTCTGGCCGGACGAACGAACATGATCGCGGCACTCGAGCGGCTTGGCAAAACGCATCCGCAGCCATTGCCCGATAAAATGGCGGCCTTCGGCATCGCAGGTGGTGTCGGTGGCGGCCTGAAACGTCTGTTCATGACCCATCCACCTCTGGCCGAGAGGATTGCAGCTCTCAAAGCAGCCGGATGATAGAGTCAAAGCACCAGTACCTCTCATACAGAACATGACGAAATGAATTCAACAGAAATGACCAGCACCCTCTCGATTGGAGAGCCTTGGATGTGGGGCGTCTTCATCGCCTTTGTGATTGTCATGTTGGTGCTTGACCTTTTTGTGTTCGGCGGCAGCAAGGTGCATAAAGTGAGCGTCAAGGAGGCGGCCAGTTGGTCGCTGGTCTGGGTGAGTCTGGCGCTGCTGTTCAACGTCGGTCTATGGTGGTATTTGGCCGGAACGGCCGGCCAGGAAATTGCCGACCGCAAGGCGCTGGAATTTCTCACCGGCTACCTGATCGAAAAGTCGCTGTCGGTGGACAACGTATTCATCTTTCTGCTGATTTTTTCCTCATTCCACGTTGCTGCCGAATACCAACGCCGCGTGCTGATTTACGGTGTGCTCGGAGCTATCGTGATGCGTGCCGTCATGATTCTCGCCGGCGCCTGGGTGGTTCGCGAATTCAGTTGGGTCCTCTATATATTCGGCGCCTTTCTCGTGGTCACCGGGATCCGTATGCTCGTCATGGCGGAGAAACCGCCCGATCTGGAAAAAAATCCAGTCCTCATTTTTGCGCGCAAGCATTTGCGCATCAGCGATGACCACCACGGCGAGGCCTTCGTGGTGACAAAAAACGGCGTGCGTTATTTCACGCCGCTGTTTCTGGTGCTGATTCTGATCGAAGTCACCGACCTCGTGTTTGCCGTAGATTCCATCCCGGCCATTTTCGCCATCACCACCGACCCGTTTATTGTCTTCACGTCAAATATATTCGCCATTATGGGCCTGCGGGCTTTGTATTTCCTGCTCGCTGACGTGGCTGATCGTTTCCATCTGCTGAAGTACGGCCTTGCCATGGTTCTAACTTTCATCGGCACAAAGATGCTCATCATGCCGTGGTATCACGTTCCAGTGGCGGCCTCACTCGCCATCGTCGCGGTCCTGATCGGATCGAGCGTCGTCGCCAGTTTGATCGCGACGCGCGACAGAACATAAGGACGCAGACGAGGTCAAGCCACGCGTAAAGGATTTGGCAAGTGTGGATTGCGGGCGACAGAAGCACATTGCGCCGTGCCGCCAGCGCCGACTTTCCGGGATTGATGTGTCGACCCGAGCCGACTATTGGGCATAGCTAGAACTTGCTTGGGCGAAGTACCTGCACGTCGGCGAGAAAGCAGATCATTCCATAGTTGGCGTAATACGTCACCTGCAAATGCTCGACGATGGCTGCCGCAATTTTTCCTTCACACAGAATTTCAATGCGGATGTTGGCACTTGGCGGCCAGGCCGCATCACGCGGACCACGTGTGCCCGAGCCACGCGCTTCGGTAATGGTGTAGCCATGAGATCCGAACGCTGCCAGGTCGCCAACAACAGACGACTCCAGGCCTGCCTCGCAGATAATGGTCAGTAAAGTGCGTCGTGAATTCGCTTCGCTCATCAGGTAACTCCTTGGAACCAAATTGCCAGCCAGTGGTACAAAGGTATGCCGACAAGCAAGTTGAACGGAAAAGTGATTCCCAAAGCCGCGCCAATCGACAGCGCCGGATTTGCCGCCGGTAGCGCTATGCGCATAGCGGCCGGGGCCGCAATATAGGATGCACTAGCGTACATAGTTGCCAGCAAGGTAGCTCCACCGATCGAGAGGCCAATCAGCTTGGCGGTCACAATCCCAAGCAAGGCGGCAAAAACCGGCATGGTAATCGCAAACCCCACCAGGAAGAGACCCGCGCGGCGCAGGTCACTGAAGCGACTTGCCACGACCAATCCCATTTCTAGCAGAAACAACGCCAGCACACCCTTGAAGAGATCGATAAACAGGCGGTCGATTGGCTTGATGCCATCGGCACCCGTCAGCCAGCCGATCAGCAAACCACCGATCAGCAGGACGACACTTTTCCCGGACAGTACTTCACGCAACAGCGGACCCCAGGAAGTGGTTCCGACCCCGCGCCGCGCCAGAACGACGCCCAGAACCAAAGCAGGCGCTTCGAGCAGGACCAGAAACACAATCATGAAGCCTTCGCTCGTTTGTCCCAGTCTGGCCAGGAAACTCGATGCGACCGCAAAGGTCACCACACTGACCGAACCGTAATGAGCGGCTATAGATCCAGCATCCTCGCGCGACAATCCGCCAAATCGGCGCAAGACAGGAAACGCTGTCAACGGTATGCACAGGGCTACCGCAAGCACAAGAAGAGCCGGAACGGCAACCTCGAGCAGCGAATAGCGGGCCAATTCGATGCCCCCTTTGAGCCCGATGGCCAGCAGTAAAAAAATACTCAGTGACTCATACAGAACGCCCGGTATTTTCAAGTCCGAACGGATCAGACCCGCCAGTAAGCCCAGAACGAAAAACATAATGACGGGCTCGAATGGCATTTAAACATAGCGTCTTAAATAATGCCGCATAGTCTGCGCAGCACTGAATTGGGTT
>CAZAGR010000368.1:0-2847 GCA_964484585.1 uncultured Propionivibrio sp.
CTAACGCAATTACGCGCTATTTTGCGGGCTGCTGCGCACGGGCAGGTCAACCTGCTGATTCCCATGCTGGCGCACGGCTCGGAGATTCGGCAAACGCTGACGCTGCTCGACCGGGCACGCGCGCAGCACGAGCGACGCAACGCCCTGATCCGACCGAACAAGGCCATCAAGTTCGCGGAAACAGCTCGTTGAATCCACATCCAGTCCGATAATTCCCGAAATGATGTCCGACTGGACGGGGATGTTCTTGTAATTGATCGCTTTGCTATCCATCGTCGAGTCTGCCATCTGCCGGCGTGTTCAACGGCCTGTGCCGAAATTGCAATCATTCTAACCATCAGCCAGCCTGACACGACTCTGGCGCGACCCTGGCGCGCAGAAGGCGCCGGTAGCAATGATTAGCCGGGAACTGCTTCACGCTGGCACCAGCGTTCATCGGCCTCGACGGGGAACGAGCAAAACGGCGGGCTTCCCGATATATACTGGCGCTTCCGAAATTTGACCGCCCCCCACAACAGCTTCTGTGAGCGACGACGAGCCTCTTTCTCTCGACTTTACGATCCCGAGCGCCGCCCCGGCACCCGCGCCCGCGCCAGCGGTGCGACCGGCGGAACCGGCTGCTGCCCCCGCTGCTCCGCCCGTCGTGCCCGTTTCAATGCCTGATCTGCCGGCAGCATTGGTTGAGGCTGCCCAGATGCACGCGAAAGGCAACGACATGGACGCCTGCCGTCGCCTCGAAGCTGCACTCAAGGGCGGCGAGCCGCTCGGTGACCATGTAGATGCGCTCTGGCTGAGTTTGTTTGAACTTTTAGGTTTATTGAACCGACGCCCCGCGTTTGAGTCGCTTGGCAAGGCCTACACCAAACGCTTTCAGCAAGCTCCACCCGCCTGGCCGGAGCCGGTGGTTGAGGTTGCGCCTGTCGTGATCCTCGAAGGCGGTCACGCTCTAATGACTCCGCGCGGCTGCCTGTCGGCTGCAAGCGCCGAGACGCTTAAAAAACTGATCGACGCGGCACAGAGCAGCCCGTCTGTGCGCCTCGATCTGGGCGAACTGACCGACGCCGACGATGCGGGCTGCGCTTTGTTGCGCCGTGCGCTGCAGACTTTGCGCAAGACGGGAAAAGAATGCCGCCTAAGCAACCCGCAATCTCTGGCTGCCTTGATTGCCAAGCACATCGAAATGGGGCAGCGCACCAACGAAGCCATGTGGCTGTTACAGCTCGACTTGTACCAGCACCTCGGCTTGCAGGAACCGTTTGAAGAAAATGCCATCAATTACGCGGTGACCTTTGAAGTTTCGCCTGCATCCTGGGATCCGGGAGCCGTTCGCTCTGCGGAGCCCCAAGCCGCCGACACCGGCACCGATGACGCGGCCAATGATAAAGCCGGCTTTTCTCTGCGCGGCCAGATCGTTGGCGCGGGTCCGGGCGATTTTTCCGGCATTGATCGCCTCGCCGAAAGCGGCGGAGACATCGAGATTGACGCGAGCCAACTGGTTCGCATCGATATCGCGAGCGTCGACTTGCTACGCAGCAAACTTGAACCGCTTAAAAATGCGGGCCGCCATGTCGTCTTGAACAACTTGTCGGCACTGACCACGGCGCTTCTTGTTCATCGCGATTTTGCAGGCATTGCCGATCTGGTAACGCGCCGCGGCTAATTCTTTGTGCAGGGCGCCCAGCGTCATCTGCGAAAACTTTCAATTGAGGAGCAGCAATGGAGCAATATCACGGCACGACCATCGTGTCGGCACGTCGTGGCAACCGGGTTGCGCTCGGCGGCGACGGCCAGGTCACCCTCGGCAATATTGTCATCAAAGCGACGGCGCGCAAAATCCGGCGCATTTACAACGACCAGATTCTGGCCGGGTTTGCCGGCGGCACAGCCGACGCCTTCACGCTGTTTGAACGCTTCGAATCCAAGCTGGAGAAACACCAGGGCAATCTGTTGCGCTCAGCGGTCGAATTGGCCAAAGATTGGCGCAGCGACCGCATGTTGCGCCGGCTCGAAGCCATGCTGGCGATTGCCGATCGCGAACATTCGCTGATCGTCACCGGCAACGGCGACGTGCTCGAGCCGGAATTCGGCCTGGTAGCCATTGGCAGCGGCGGCCCGTATGCACAGTCGGCGGCGCGTGCCTTGCTGGAAAATACCGATTTGTCGCCCGCTGAAATCATCAGCAAGTCCTTGCAGATTGCCGGCGATCTGTGCATCTACACCAATCAAAATCACCTGATCGAAACGCTCGACTAACTTTCATGCAACCAGGCAGTTTGCACCTCTGATGATGAAACGCCAGCAGGGCGGTCTGCGCCACAGCAGCAAGCGAGTCCCCCACCCCACACCCCGCCCCAGGGCGGGGCTTCTATTCGGCTCGCTGCGCTCGACATTACCAGTGGTCGGTTCTGTTGTTTCACGTTAACTGGAAAAATCACCATGTCGTCCATGACCCCCGCCGAGATCGTCTCGGAACTTGACAAGCATATCGTCGGCCAGGCGCGCGCCAAACGCGCCGTCGCCATCGCGCTGCGCAACCGCTGGCGCCGGGCGCAGGTTGCCGAACCATTGCGCACCGAAATCACGCCGAAGAACATTCTGATGATCGGCCCGACCGGCGTCGGCAAGACGGAAATTGCGCGGCGCTTGGCCCGTCTGGCCAATGCTCCCTTCATCAAAATCGAAGCTACCAAATTTACCGAGGTCGGTTACGTTGGACGCGACGTCGACACCATCATCCGTGATCTGGCCGAAACCGCAATCAAAACCGGTCGCGAGCAAGCCATGCGCCATGTCGCCGACCGCGCCGCCGATGCAGCGGAAGACCGCATTCTTGACATCCTGCTGCCA
>CAZAGR010000369.1:0-2842 GCA_964484585.1 uncultured Propionivibrio sp.
CCCCTGTTTTTCAGGGCTTAAGACCCTTGCAAAGCATCGCTTGGTGTATGATGCTCTCGGCTCGCTGATGACGCGCGAAATTCATGCGCTCAACATTGACGCTCAAGTACCCACTGTCATCGAAAAATCCCCCTATATTCAGGAAAATAAATGAAACGTTCTATTTCGTACGCACTGTTGCTGACCTGTGCTGGAATGCTGGCCGTCGCTCCTGCGTCAGCGCAAAAAGCAGATGCCGTTGCTACCGTCAACGGGAAGGCAATTTCGAAAACCCGTGCCGATGCCTTGGTTGCCGGCCAAGCAGCTCAGGGACAAACTGATTCTGAGGAATTGCGAAAGGCCGTTCGAGAAGAACTGGTTCGTCGTGAAATTCTGACTCAGGAAGCTCAAAAGAAGGGCTTCGACAAGAAGGCTGATATTCAAGGACAGATTGAGCTAGCCCGCCAGGGAGTGCTCATCGGCGCTTACCTGAACGAATATGTTCGCAGCCATCCGGTCGGCGAGGATCTGGTCAAGAAGGAATACGAAAACGTCAAAAAGCAGCTTGGAGAAAAGGAATACAAGGTTCGTCATATCCTCGTCGAAAAGGAAGATGAGGCCAAAGCTGTCATCGAGAAATTGAAAAAAGGCGAAAAGTTTGATGACTTGGCCAAGCAGTCAAAGGATCCCGGCTCCAAGGACAAAGGTGGTGATCTGGGTTGGGCGAATAAGGCCGCCTATGTAAAACCATTCTCGGAAGCCATGGTCAAACTGGAAAAGGGCAAGCTGACCGATCCTGCGGTCAAGAGTGATTTTGGCTGGCACGTCATTCAGCTGGACGATGTACGTGATCTGAAGTTGCCTGGCTACGATGAAGCCAAACCGCAGATCACCCAGCGGCTGCAACAGCAAATGGTACAGAAACACATTGAAGAACTCCGTGCGAAGGCCAAAGTCGAGTAATTCGCGACCGACGTTTCCTTGAAGTTCAGAAAAACGCCCCGAACTGGGGCGTTTTTCATTCAGGCCAAGTTTTTCCGCGCATTCGTGAACATCCTGAGCCATGGCGAGTACTCAGTCCATTCCCGTGGATGCCATGACATCTGAACGGTCCGCAAGATGCGCTCCGGATGCGGCATTAGGATGGTGAAACGACCATCGGCCGTAGTCACGCCAGCAAGACCATGGGGTGAGCCATTCGGATTGAACGGGTACGTAGTCGCTGTGTTCCCCCTATTGTCCACATAACGCAATGCGGGAATTACCGCCTTCTCCGCATTGTCCGAATTGAAAACAGCACGTCCTTCGCCATGCGAAACAACAATAGGTAATCTGGAACCCGCCATTCCGGTAAAGAACAACGATGGCGACGGTGGAATTTCAACCATGGCCAGGCGGGCCTCAAACTGCTCGGAACGGTTACGCAGAAATCTTGGCCAGTTAGACGTTCCTGGCATGATAGGTGCCAAGTTAGCCATCATCTGGCAACCGTTGCAAACGCCCAATGCAAAGGTGTCGCCACGCTGGAAAAACACCGAAAACTCTTCACTGAGTCGTTCATTAAAAAGAATCGACTTCGCCCACCCCTGCCCGGCCCCCAAGACATCACCATAGGAAAATCCGCCACATGCGACAAAACCATCAAACTCTTTTAGGTCTCTGCGCCCAGCGTGCAAATCAGACATATGCACATCAACAGAAGAAAACCCGGCCTGTTCGAATGCCACGGCCATCTCAACATGCCCATTGACTCCTTGCTCACGCAAGATCGCAATCTTCGGTCGCGCCCCGGAAAGAATTGCCGGCATCGCTAATTCGAAGCTCAACTGTGCGGACAGTCCCGGGTCTGCGTCGTCAATCAGGGCATCAAATTCTTCTTGCGCACAACTGACATCATCGCGCATGCGGGCGATCTGAAAGCTGACTTCGCTCCAGACTCGCTGAAGCTCGCTACGCTTGGAACTCAACACTACTTTTGCACTACGAAACACCCGAATGTCATCGCTGTCATTTAGCGATCCGATCACATGCACGGCAGACCCCAAACCCGCGTTGCGGAGAATGGCCATTACCTCCGAGCGATCATCGCGACGAATCTGGATTACCGCACCGAGCTCTTCACTGAACAGAGCCGCAAATAGCCGATCTTTATGTCGCCCGGCAAGCATGTTTGGCCGGCGCTCCAAACCATCCACGTCATTCATCAGCTCGTCATAGCAGATCGTGTCGAGATTGAGCGATACGCCCAACCTCGACGCAAAGCTCATTTCGCAAATCGTTGCCCAAAGGCCGCCGTCCGAGCGGTCATGGTAGGCCAGTATCTTGCCGGCACGATTCAGGTGTTGAATAACATTGAAGAAGGCTTTGAGAGAGCCCGGATCAATATCGGGGCCGGTATCGCCGGTGACGCCAAGAACTTGCGCAAGCGCCGACGAGCCGAGGCGATTAACGCCAAATCCCAAATCAATCAACACGAGTTCAGTTTCACCCACCTCACTGTCTCGACGCAACTCCGGCGTCAGCGTGAGGCGAACATCGTCGACGCGAGCAAACGCCGTCACCACAAGTGAGAGCGGCGCAGTGACCTGCTTTGCTTCGCCTTTATCCTCCCACCGCGAGCGCATGGACAATGAATCCTTTCCAACAGGAATCGAAATTCCCAGGCTCGGACAAAACTCGATGCCGACAGCTCTCACCGTGTCAAAAAGCGCCGCATCTTCGTAACCATGGCCTGCGGCCGCCATCCAATTGGCCGATAACTTAACCTGCCGAATATCACCTACATCGGCGGCCGCAAGATTGGTAAGCGCTTCGCCGACCGCCATGCGACCTGAAGCTGGCGCATTGAGTAGAGCCAATGGCG
>CAZAGR010000370.1:0-2838 GCA_964484585.1 uncultured Propionivibrio sp.
GCAAATATCTGCGGGAACATATGTTCATTGGAATACCAATAAACATCGCGATCCCAATCTATAAAATTGTACTGGCTGTATTTATCGCCGGAGGGCGCGAAATAATAACTGGCAGATTCAACATACCAATCCACCTGCGCGCCGCTGAGATTCCCGCCGGAGTAATAAGCCGCGTCTAAACCGTAATTGACCAAATCGCCGCTGAGGATGGCGGTCTTATCCGCCGCCGCGTTCACTTCAAATTCCGGCTTCTTATATTCCGCTACATTGAAACCCACCGAGCTAATCGGTGATTCTTTGGGCGAATCGGTTTTATAAGCATAAATATTATATGAACCAAGTGAAATATCAGCGGCAAGTTTTACCGTCGCTGTAAAGCTGCCTTGCGCGTTGAGCGGCACATACTCCGAGAATATCTTCTCGCCAAATTGCTCCACGACCACATATACCTGATTCGAATCTGGAAGGCTGTAATGCAAGTCGTCGCTTTTACGCAGAATGCCCTTGAAAAATACTTCCTGATCCGGGCGGTATACGGGTCTGTCTGTGTATAGATAGGCAAAAAGTTCGGAGTCGTATCCGCTGTAATAATTTTCGTAAATACCAAAATCACCGGAACTCACGCCGCTGCCCCAATACAAGGCAGTGAAAGCAAAATGATCCACGCTCTTTACCTGCGCATAATTTGCAGATTTGACATTATCCAGATAAGCAAGCCCGTCTTTATCCGTGAGCGCTTCGCCGATCTTCGTAAAATAACTATTATAAAACGCGACCGGAACACCTTGTTGCGGCGCGCCACTTTCGAGATCGGTCACCCATGCCAGCGCTTCTGTAGAAGACGCCTTGAATGTGATGTTATCCGTCGCCACTACGAAAATAGAACCTTGATAGAAATTAGTTTCATAATCCAGCGCATCGCCTTGCACGCCGATAAAATAATAACCGGGCTTTAGCGGGCTTCCGTTTTCATCAAAGAGAAAACGCTCGCGCTGTTCTTCATTTCTTTTACCGTTGGCTATTTTCCATTCGCGCACAGGATTGGTCGTCGGCCTAAATCCATTCATGCTGGTATTACCTTGCGACAACGACCCAAATTCATCCAGCGTTACCGGATATACAGAAACCGTCGTCCCCTCTGCGTTGACATGCCGGAAGTAAACATCCTGTATTCCATCTGCACGGTACACCAGCGGAGTCCACGGCAGCATGAGATAAACATAAGGTTGATAATCCCCATTTGAGAATGTATAAGACAACTCGCTTTTGATCGTGTTGCCATACGGGTCTTTCATGCCGGGCAAAATACGCACGACATAATCGGTTGCCGGTTCAAGCTCGTTGATATATAAGGTTTTATCGTACGAGTTGTAATACCAATTGTTGGCGTATTTCAATGCGGGCGAGATCTGCACTTTGCCTTTCATGCTGTCAAAATCCATTTGCGAAGCAAAAGTGAGCGTGATGCCAGAGTTGTACACAGGCTCTTTTGAATTCGCCGCAGGGAATACATTGGTAATAGAAGGCAAAGGCGGGGTTGCAAAATTCACATCCAAACCCCATGCGAGTTCGCCGCCATCTACAGCCTGCGCCTTGCTTTCAAGAATCAATCTATAAAAACTGGAAAGTTCAAAATTCTTTTTGGGCGTAATCGTCAACTGGGTGAATGTTTCATCCCACGAAAAATTCAAGGGCAGGGATTCTTTTGTTTCGCGGTTAATCACGCTAAACACGTTTTCCACACTTTGCGGATCCATGGACTGCAGGAAAGTCACAACAAAAATCTGGTCAAGCGGAACGCCGCTCACTGCCTCGGAAGGATTGGACGCAAAATCTTTTAATTCAAAATTGCCAACCAGCGGACTGCGGGTTGTAAACTGCCAATTAAAAGAATCTTCCAAGGCGTTGCCGAGCGTATCGGTCAGCCCCGCCTCGACGCGGACGGCATAATTTGTTCCGCTGCGCAGGTCTTGCTCTGGTTCAAAAACATATACCGAGGAATTTACCCATTCACCCCGACCTTTTACTTCGGGCATAAATTTTAATGGCTGCGGGAGTTTGCTCTGTTCTTCCGCGATGACGAGCGGCACAACAGGATGATTAAAAATGACGGTGATACTGGATGACAGGTCAATATCCGAGGCGCTATCTGCGGGGAAAACCTGACCAATGGATAAGGCTTCAATGGTCTTAAATTCAACTTCTATATTTTCAGGCGGGAATGTTCCGTCTTTTGCGCGGAGTTTGGTGTTGAATGTGGCAACATAAATGGTTGCGGGCTGCAAAGGTTTTTGCGGAGTAAAGGTAAATGTCCGCGGCGTAGACCAGACTCCCGCGCCGGAGACAGATTCCCCGTTGGAAAGCAGCGCGAAAGAATCTCCAGCGGGATTCATATCGCGGTCGAAAATAATCTCGAGCGGCGCCGAGAGCCCGAGGCGCTGACCTTCCGCCGGAATCCGCCCTACTACATGCGGGTCCATCGGCTGCGCTTCAATGGATGGCAGCGTGTTGGCATTGAATAAATTTACAATAAACACAAGCGCCAATATAATGGCGAGAAGAATGCCTAATGCAATTAATGGTTTTTTATTTTCCGTCATAATTACCTCTATAAATGAGTATGCGCCTTGCAAGTAAATCTGTCAAGTATGGTATTTTACTTGTTAGCCCAAAATATTTATTAGCTCGCCTTACGCAGTTTTACTAAAGTGTAGGTGTGGTTTTCGCTGCGAAGCCATCTCCGATCGTAAGGAGTATATAATCTCCATTTTCGCGTCCTCCGCAGGGGACATTTTAACTTTGGCGAAAAGGGACATTTCAACTTTGGGCTAACAGAAT
>CAZAGR010000371.1:0-2833 GCA_964484585.1 uncultured Propionivibrio sp.
GCAATCAGCGGACCGGGCGTTGTTGGACCCGGCTCAGGCGATACCGTCAGCGCGAATGTAGATTTCGACACTTGGTGTCTTGACGCGGCATGCACGCCATATGTCACTTCGATTACTCTGGTTGACGCCAGTCCCACTTATCTTTCCACGGTGGATTTTACAGTGACGTTCTCTGAGCCTGTGGTCAATGTCGGTACGGCTGATTTTAAGTTGACGAATACCCTTCTTGTAGGAACTTCCGTCACAGCTGTGACGGGCAGCGGCGCGGGTCCTTATATTGTAACTGCCAATACCGGCACCGGCGATGGCACACTTCGCTTGGATGTTCCTCTAACAGCCACTATTGAAGATTTGTATAATAATGATTTTGTCATACCTTATACGAGTGGCGCTGTATATTCGGTGTACAAAGGAATTGCCCCCACTATTCCAATTTTGACTCTCCCCGCAAAAAACTTCCTTGTAAGCGGATATATGCCCACGCTTGATTGGAATAGCTCATCTCAGGTGATGGCGTTGGCGGCTATGGGATGGCATTACGAGATCAACGTGACCGCGCTTGGCGGTTTCAATCAGAATTACAACACGTTGGATAATGCCGACCCGGCTCTTGGGCTTGGCGCATCTCAATACACTTTCACTAGCCCCTTAGCGGCAAATACAACTTTCCATTGGAAAGTTCGCGCTTACAACAACGCTAATCAATACAGCAATTGGTCGCTCACGCGTACTTTCCGTACAAAACTCGCAACCCCTGTTTTGAATTTGCCGCAAGACGATGCGAATTTAAACAACAAGCGTCCGACTTTCGAATGGGATGCAGTTGAAGGCGCAACTGGATATACTTTGCAAATCTTCAAGAAAAACCCCGTCACAAATCTCTTCACTATATTGGCGCATACCGGTACGATTAAAGTGCCATTTTATACTTATACGCCCAAGGTTGACTTGCTCCCCGGCAAAGAATATGTGTGGAAAGTAAAAGCAAACGGGCTGAATGCTGGAGATTATTCCGCGCCGTTTTCCTTTACCACCAGTGTTAATCCGCCCAAGCCCCCGGTCTTATTTGCTCCGTCTAACAACGTTCTCGTGGATAGTTCTGTGGCGCAAACGTTGGACTGGAACCCTGTTTTGGCTGTTACCACCGCTCTTCCTGCCACAAGCTACCCCGTTGCTGCAAGCTTTGAGGTTCAGTATTCGACCAATAGCGCTTTCAATAATGTTAGCCCTGTAAATACTGTGACAAGCGTCATTGTCAGCGACAACACTGCTTTGGGCACACATAGCGCGCCGGTCTCGCTTTTACCGGGACGCACCTATTATTGGCGTGTACGCTCATGGTCTATCACTGGCGCTGCAGGAAATCATAGCGCATGGTCTTTGGTGCGTATGATCAAGGTGAAATTTGTTGCGCCTACGCTTACATCTGTAGTTGCGAGCCCCGCCGCAGGTAAGCCGACCTTCACGTGGAGTTCAAATGGCAATGGACTGTGGACGAGTCATACCATCACCGTTATGAACGCAACTACGAATGCCGTAGTTAAAACTTATGTAGTTTCTACTCCGTTAACAACCTACACCATTCCCGTTTCCGTACTCCGCTTACCTGCAGGTACATATAAATGGAAAGTGACCATCAATGGTCTTTATATGCCGGCTACATCTTTGCCGTCATCAAGTTTTACTGTACTGCCGTAATCGAGTGAGTAATAGTTAACAAAAAGCGCCCCTGATAATTCGGGGGCGCTTTTTGTCCGGCGTTTTTGGGAACCCGCTCAATTAAAAAGTAAAATGCCGCCGAGGTTTTCGACTCGGCGGCATTTTACTTAAAGCGGTATCGTCTATAGTCCTGATGCGAACTTCCGAAGTCGCGTCAACTAGAAGTATAATCACGCAGATTAATGAAGAATGATGAACGAACCCGTGCTAGTACTCAACGCTAATTTTGAGCCGATTCATGTTTGCTCAACACGCCGGGCAATGGGCTTGATCCTTGCTGGGAAAGCCAACTTGATTGCGAATGGACGCGGATATATTCGGACAGTATCTCAAATGCTACCGCGTCCTTCCGTCATTCGATTGGAATCGCAAGTTCATAAGCCGCGTCCGCGTGTTAAATTAACGCGCCGTGAAATCTTTAGGCGCGATAATTACACCTGCCAGTATTGCGGCAGACGTGATGTGGCGCTGACGGTTGATCATGTGATTCCGCGTCACATGGGCGGGCGGCATATTTGGGTAAATTTAGCGGCGGCGTGTTCGGCTTGTAATCATCGCAAAGGCGGACGCAGCGTGGAAGAATCGCGTATGCGCTTGTTGCACATCCCCAAAGAACCACCTGCAAATGCATCTTACATCTTTGGGCGGCACATTTCAGATAATGTAGAGTGGGAACCTTATATCTCAGGATGGTAAAAATAGAAATTTTTTTAAGCCCGCCCATTTTTTTACCTAGAAACATATTATGCTTTCATTGAAATTCATGTAGTAATTGCAAATATCTATGGCAAAAATAATATCCATATTACCCCTTTGGAGTACAGAATAGTTAGCGCTTTGGTTTTAAGTGCAATGATTCTTGGCGGCTGCAATTTGCCATTTTTAAACCAGCAGCCCATTACTTCAACGCCAAACGGCTCCCAATAGAATCAGGTTTTGCGTGATTTTGAAAAATCCTCTAGTAGATTTTAAAAACTCGTAATTTTTAGAGAGAAAATACCCTTTCGTAACCATAAGTTGAAAATTAGGGTTCGCCCGAAAATCAGGGCGGCAAGCCGCCCGACTCCAGAGTCGTTTCGTGAACTACTGATTATGTCTTAATTACTCACCTTAC
>CAZAGR010000372.1:0-2832 GCA_964484585.1 uncultured Propionivibrio sp.
GACCATCACGGGGTTGCCGATTTGCAGCAGAAGACCTGGCGCATGATCGGCGAGCCTGCAGCGCGTTACCGTGAGGATCCGGTTCGTATGCTCCGCGCGGTTCGCCTTTCGGCCAAGCTGGGGTTGACGCTCGATCCTGCCTTGAGCGCACCGATTCGGTCCATGGCCGGGCTGATCGAAAACGTGCCGGCGGCGCGACTTTTTGATGAAATGCTCAAGCTGCTCTTTTCCGGTCATTCGGTTGAATGTCTCAAGCGTCTGCGTGACGAAGGCCTGCATCACGGCGTACTGCCGCTACTTGACGTCATTCTTGAGCAGCCGATGGGTGAGAAATTCGTAATGTTGGCGCTGACCAGCACCGATGCCCGCGTGAAGGCGGGCAAATCCCTCTCGCCAGGCTACCTGTTCGCCACGTTGTTGTGGCACGAGGTTCTCGCCAACTGGGAGACCCGCAAGGCGCGTGGTGAAATTTCGATGCCGGCACTGTTTGAGTCCATGGACGAAGTGCTCGATCTGCAGGCAGAGAAGCTCGCCATCACGCGTCGCGTCGCGGGAGATATCAAGGACATCTGGTCGCTTCAGCCGCGCTTTGAAAAGCGTGCCGGCAAGTCACCGTATCGTTTGCTTGAGCAGCCACGGTTTCGCGCCGCCTATGATTTCGTCGTTTTGCGGGCGCAAAGCGGCGAGATTGATCAGGAGGTGGCAGATTGGTGGCTCAATTTTCAGAACGCAGAGGGTGCACAACGAGAGTCCATGTTGGTGCCCGAAGGTACGCAGAAGAAGCGCCGGCGCCGTGTTCGCGCCGTGAAACCTGATGTGATGGCCGGCGAAATTGCGTTGCCGGAGCCTGACAACACTGCCTGAAACGGGAATTCGTTCATGGCTTTGCAGGGAACGCGCTGTTTTGTCGCGTTGGGTGCCAATCTGGGCGATCCGGTTGAAACGGTGCTGGCCGCGATTCGCGCATTACGAGCCCTTCCCGACGCCGAGTTGGTCTGTGCCTCATCGTTATACCGGACGGCGCCGGTCGGCTTGAAGCAGCAGCCGGACTTCATCAACGCGGTGGTGGAGATGCGCGCCGTGCCGCCAGCGCCGACTTTTCTGGAAGCCTTGTTCGCGATTGAGGCAACTTTTGGCCGTCGGCGCAGCGCAACGGGAGTGCGCAACTCGCCGCGTACGCTGGATCTGGATCTGTTGTTGTTTGGGGAGGAGATCAGCGATAGTCCCGCGCTGATTCTGCCCCATCCGCGAATCCACGAGCGAGCCTTTGTGCTGGCGCCCCTCGTCGAAATATCACCTTTGCTGGTGATTCCGCGACAAGGCGCAGTGGCCGATCTGTTGGCGCTCTGTGTGGGGCAAGGGATCGAGCGATTGAGTGGGTTGGCGGCTTGAAATGAATGGAAACTGAAAAAACGCGATTATCTGTGGTCGGGTTTGTGTATCCTGCGAGTCGTTTATCCCACGACTTCAGCTCATGACGTATCTCGCCTCGAATAAACCGATCACCTTGCCCGAGCTTTCGCGCATGAAGCGCGACGGCGAAAAAATAGCCATGTTGACTGCATACGATGCCAGCTTCGCCGCGCTGGTTGACCGGTGCGGTGTCGATGTCATCTTGATTGGCGATTCACTGGGTAATGTCTTGCAGGGCAAGACGTCGACCCTGCCCGTGACAATGGAGCACATGGTGTACCACACCGAGTGCGTCGGACATATGCCCTTGCGGCCGATGTGTGTGGCCGACATGCCTTTCGGCAGCTATCAGGTTTCCAGGGAGCAGGCAATGCGAAACGCGGTTCGCCTGATGGCGGCCGGAGCCGAAATGGTCAAGCTGGAAGGCGGCGAAGTCATGGCTGAAACCGTCCATTTTCTGGTCGAGCGCGGTATCCCTGTCTGCGCACATATTGGGCTCACGCCCCAATCGGTACATGCTTTGGGAGGCTATCGCGTGCAGGGTCGCGGCGATGAAGCTGCCGCGCGCATGAAGGGCGAAGCCCGCGCCCTCGAGGAAGCGGGAGCGGCAATGATGGTGTTGGAAATGGTGCCGGCCGACCTGGCCGCAGACATCACGAAACTGCTGAAGGTGTGTGCGACCATCGGCATAGGTGCCGGCAAGGAAACGGATGGGCAGGTGCTGGTATTGCACGACATGCTGGGCCTCTACCCAGGGAAAAAAGGTCGGTTCGTGAAAGACTTTATGGCAGAGGCGACCAGCATCGAAGGCGCCGTTCACGCCTATGTCGCTGCGGTGAAAGATGGCAGCTTTCCCGGACCCGAGCACTGTTATTAATATGAAAATATTCCATGAAGTGACGCCGTTGCGCGCTGCGCTGAAGGCCGCCGGTCGCGTGGTGTTGGTGCCAACCATGGGCAATCTGCATGAAGGGCACATTACCCTGATGCGTGATGCGCGTGCGCACGGCGATGCGGTGGTGGCGACGATTTTTGTCAATCGGCTGCAGTTTCGTCCCGGCGAAGATTTTGACAAATATCCGCGCACATTGGCCGCCGATGCGAGGCACCTTGAAGAGGCGGGCGTGGAGTTCTTGTTTGCGCCGGCAGAGGATGTGCTGTACCCGACGCCGCAGCGTTTCCATGTTGATGTGCCGGCCGAATTGGCGACAATTTTGGAGGGAGCCTTTCGTCCCGGCCATTTCCATGGTGTAGCCACAGTGGTGATGAAGCTATTCCACATTGTTCAGCCGGACGTCGCGCTGTTCGGAAAGAAAGATTATCAACAGATGCTGGTCTTGTCAGCGCTGGCACGCGAATTCAATCTTCCGATTGAAGTCATTGCCGGCGACACAATTCGTGCTCCTGACGGTCTGGCCC
>CAZAGR010000373.1:0-2827 GCA_964484585.1 uncultured Propionivibrio sp.
GCTTCAAACGCCCGGATGATGCAAAGCTGCAACTGGGCATGGCGCAGGCGCTTGGCGGGCACAAAACCAAGGCGGTTGAGACATTGCGCACCGTTCGCGGAATCGACGGAACGGCAGAGCTTGCCCGTTTGTGGGTTTTGATCGCTCAACGCTCCTGACGTGTTTGCTTTCGTGATGGCGAAGGACTCTCGCCAACGCACGGCATGAAAAAGGTCACCAAGGCAGTTTTCCCTGTAGCGGGATTAGGCACCCGCTTCCTTCCGGCGACCAAGGCCAGTCCGAAGGAGATGATGCCCATCGTCGATAAGCCTTTGATTCAATATGCAGTCGAAGAAGCCGTCGCTGCGGGGATCAGCGACATGATTTTCGTCACAGGGCGTTCCAAACGGGCCATAGAAGATCACTTCGACAAGGCTTACGAACTGGAAAGCGAACTGGAACGTCGCGGCAAATCGGAGATGCTGGAATTCGTCCAGAATCTTTTGCCAAAAAATATCAACTGCATCTACATCCGCCAGCCAGAAGCCCTGGGCCTTGGCCATGCGGTGCTTTGCGCCCTGCCGGTGATTGGCAATGAGCCGTTTGCCGTGCTACTTGCCGACGACTTGTTGGATGGCGCGCCTCCGGTAATGAAACAGATGGTCGATGTTTATGACTACTATCGCAGTTCAGTCATCGGCGTACAGCAAGTAGCCCGTGAGGAAACCGGCAGCTACGGCATCGTCGATAGCAAGCCCCTGACGGATGGCATTGAACAAGTGGTTCGCATCGTTGAAAAGCCGGCACCCGCGGAAGCGCCTTCCACCTTGGGGGTGGTCGGCCGCTATGTGCTCACGCCACGAATTTTTCATCATCTTGCCCAGATTGGCCGCGGTTCGGGGGGCGAGATTCAACTCACCGATGGCATCGCCGCTCTTCTGGCTGAGGAGCAGGTTCTAGCCTACCGCTACCAGGGCAAACGCTACGACTGCGGTTCAAAACTCGGCTATCTGGAGGCCACAGTTGCATTTGGCCTGCGCCACCCCGAAGTTGGAGCGGAATTCAGCAAGCTGCTCAAGACTTACTAAGCTGTTTTCAAAAAGTCGGCGCTAGCGACACGGCGCAAAGCTGGCGGTTCCTGATCGCCGCGTTCCAAAACAACAAAAGCCAGGGCGTGATCGCGTTCGTCGCTGATGGAAAGATGCGCGACGAGCCCCCTGCCTGAGAGCAATTTTTCCACGCCAGGACTGCAGCGAAACGCTGGCTTGCCCAGATCGTCATGGATGACAGCGATAGCCGGGAAGGTCACTGGCGCGCGCATTCCGCAGCCGAGCGCCTTACCCAAAGCCTCCTTGGCGGCGAACCGTTTAGCCAGGAACCGCGCCGGATCAGCACTGGCACGACACTCAGCATGCTCATCGATGGCCAGCAGTTTGACCAAGGCGCGCTCACCATGGCGTCGCCACAACTCACCCATCCGTGACACGGCAACGATGTCGGTTCCGATGCCGAAAATCAATTGCTGCGTACCGCCGAGATCAAGCGCTTCATTTCCCTGATCGCCGGCTGCCAGCCCATAAAAATGGATTCAGCGACAATGGCATGCCCGATGTTCAATTCGGCGATGCCAGAAATTGCTGCCACCGGCTGCACATTGCCAAAGTGCAATCCATGACCTGCATTCACGCGCAGTCCCAACCGATTACCATAAAGCACGGCGGCGCTGATACGCCGCAACTCGTCGCCGGCGGTCGCCTGGTCGGCATCGGCATACGCCCCCGTGTGAATCTCAACCACTGGCGCACCTGACGCCCGCGCCGCGTCGAGTTGGTGCTCGTCCGCGTCAATGAATAAAGACACGCGAATTCCGCCGGCCATCAAACGTCCAACGGCTGACTGAACGCGATCAAATTCAGCAACCACATTCAACCCGCCTTCCGTCGTCAGTTCTTCACGTTTTTCCGGCACCAAACAAACGTCGTGGGGACAAATACGCAGCGCAAATGCAATCATCTCGTCGGTTACAGCCGTCTCCAGATTCATGCGCGTGGTGAGCCGGGAACGAATTTTTTCAACGTCGCCATCCTGGATATGGCGACGGTCCTCGCGCAGGTGCAAGGTGATGAGATCCGCGCCGGCTTCTTCGGCCAGCAATGCCGCCCGAACCGGATCGGGATAGGAGGTGCCGCGTGCCTGCCGCAAGGTTGCGACGTGGTCAATATTTATTCCAAGTTCAATCACAGCTCGCTCAACTCCATAAAAACCCGCCGGGCGTGCAAAGGCTGCCCACCGAGATGATGTGCAATCAATTGTCGCATCAGACCCTTGCTTTCAAAACGCGTCCTTGGGTCACCGTAATCATCGGCGGCCATGTCCAACAAGGTCTTGCCCGACACCGACGCCGTGTCGCCAGCGCCGATTTTTTCGACCGGCCCACGCTCGATCCAGTACACATAATCTTTATGGCTAACAACGCCGAGCCCTGATTCGGCATCTGTTTCCAGACGCATGCCGTAACCCAGTTCCTTGAGCAAGGCCTTTTCAAATCGGCGCAATTCGGGCGCATCCTCAGCCCCGAGAGCAAGCGCACGCAAGGCGTCCCTGTAGGCTTCGAAAAGTGCAGGATGAGCATCGTCACGCGGCAAGAGTTTGACCAACAGTTCATTCAGGTAATAGCCGAGCAAGAGACACCTTCCCGCCAGAAGGGGCATACCACCCAACCACTCTGCCTTGGCTAAGGTCTTGACCTCGCCACCACCGAACCAGCCAAGTTCAAGGGGCTGGAACGCCATCAACATCCCTCGCATCGCCTAGCGTGGTCGTCGTGCGCCGCGCGCCAATAGCGGCA
>CAZAGR010000374.1:0-2825 GCA_964484585.1 uncultured Propionivibrio sp.
AATTCTGTCGAGGTCGCAACGCGTTGCAACTCTTGCGTGAGCTGCTGCACTTCAGCGTTCAGCGCGGCGCGGTCACCGGCTGAATTGGTTGCATTGGCAGATTGAACGGCCAACTCGCGAATACGTTGGAGGATGTCCCCGCTGGACTGGAGTGCGCCTTCGGCGACCTGCGCCAGAGAGATTCCGTCGTTGGCATTCCGGCGAGCCTGGTTGAGGCCGCGTATCTGTGTGGTGAAGCGCTCGGAGATTGATAAACCAGCAGCATCATCTTTTGCGCTGTTG
Organism: uncultured Propionivibrio sp.; assembly: GCA_964484585.1. Classification (GTDB taxonomy): domain Bacteria; phylum Pseudomonadota; class Gammaproteobacteria; order Burkholderiales; family Rhodocyclaceae; genus JADKHX01. Next base: position 283 of record CAZAGR010000374.1, read on the forward strand.
ATGCGCAAGCCGGAAGAGAGACGCTGCAGCGCAATGCTGAGATCACCTTGCGAACGGTTCAAGTTCCGCTGAGAGTTCAAGGAACTGATATTGGTATTGATAATTTGCGGCATGGTATTTCTCCTCGCTAATCAGGCGTTCAGATGCATATCTCTTACAGAGCGGAATGCTCGGTTGATGTCGTCACTGAAACTTCACGAGCTTCGTATTGCAACTGGCGTGCCAAGGGTCTGGAGAACCGTCATTTGCTGAACTTCTGGTAGTTGGATATCGTTGCGATTGATGAATTGGCTATGACTGTGGCAATAGTTGCCGTTTTGTTTGCCGCCGGGCGGCGAACTTTTCCTGGACACAAGAACATTCCGGCGATGGACCGATTAATGGACCACGCTGGGTCACGCCGCCTGTAGCAGGTCTTTCTGTCGCGTGGTCTCGGGTGCGGCATTGCGTGCCCCGCGAGGCTGCGGGGCTGGCCTCCCAAGGACTGTTGCCCTCAGCGTCGCAATGGCCTCAGCACGCGCGGCTTGCGAACCTGTGGTGTCTAGGTAGCGGCGAAAATATTCGCGGTCGTTTTCGTCCCACGCTGCGGCGAGATTTGGCCATTGGCTGAGCACGAAGCCGGCGAAGTAGGGTTCGCCATTGCCGGGTTGGAACAGTACGATGTCGAGCACATGCATCAGATCGTCGGGCTCGATGAGTGCAGCACAAATGTCGGTGGCTGCCTGAGGCGTGAGCTGCTCAAGCAGGACGGTGAAGCGGTCAAGCGAGAACTCGATGCGGCGACCGCTGGGCAGGGTAGGCATGGTGGCTCCTTGGTGCAGGGATGGCTTGATCGGGTTAATGCAGGGTGTGCGTGACGTAAGGTAGCGACGGATGGCTACCGACCAGGTTCGACATCAATCGCTTGATGTCAGCGATGGCGTTGGCGCGATAGTGCCGTGCGTTGTCCGAGTTGAACCAGGCACGTAATTCCTCGCGGTCATCGGGATGCCAGTCGGCGCAGTAGTGCTCCCAGTCGGCGGCGACGAAATTGGCAAAGAAGGGTTGCCGATCATCCATGCGGAACTGCACTGCATCGAGGATCAGCAAAAGATCGTCGGGATCTTTCAGTGCGTCAGCGATGCGCTGCGCATGGTCGATGTCGATTTGCGCGAGCAACGCGTGAAAACGGTCAAGTGAGAATTCAATGCGGCGTCCGCTGGAAAGTATGGGCATGATCGGCTCCGGAAAAAGTGCGTGGAGCACGACATACAGCGATTTCTGTGCCACGAGGGCAAATGAGCACCGTGCCGCCATCGCCAGCGCTGTGCGTCCCCTCGGGAATTTTTACTCAGCGTCGTTGCACGGCCAGCAATCGATCGAGTTGATTGGCAAAACCATGTCTGTCCACCAGACTGAAGGCTGGCGGGCCGCCGGTATCGACGCCGCTACTGCGCAAGGTGTCCATGAAGTTGCGCATGTCGAGCAGTTGGCGGATGTTTTCGGCGCTGTAAAGTTCGCCGCGTGGATTGAGCGCGCGGGCCTGCTTGTCGATCACTTGGGCGGCGAGCGGGATGTCGGCGGTAATGACCAGGTCTCCGGCGGCCACCTGGCTGACGATATGGTTATCGGCGACGTCAAAGCCCTTGAGCACCTGCACGGCGCGTATGAAGGGCGAGGGCGGCACTTTCAGCCATTGATTTGCTACCAGTGTCACCAGCAGCTGATGACGCGTCGCCACCCGGTAAAGAATTTCCTTGATAACAGCGGGACAGGCGTCGGCATCGACCCAAATCTGCATAATGGCGACCTTGAGGATTCAGCGTGCGAAGTGATGGCAGGCGTTTTGTGCATTATGGGCAAGCGCCGGACAAGGCTTCTGCGACGACAGTAGTGAAATACCGGAGTGTTTAAGGGAATGCCATGAATTTCGTAACCATCACCTTGCAAGAGGATCATATTGCGCTGTGCAACCTGCTCAAACTCGCCGGCGTGGCGGGTAGCGCGGGACAGGGCAAGCATTTTGTGGCGGCGGGCGAGGTGACGGTCGATGGGCAACCCGAAAGCCGCAAGACGGCCAAGATACGCGCCGGGCAGAGGGTAGAGTGTTTGGGTACGCAGGTCTTGGTTGTCGCAGCTCCCGAAAAATAGTGCAAGGAAACGCATAGGCGATGGCAATCAACTGGTTCCCCGGACACATGACCTCGGCGCGGCGCAAGGCGGCCGAGACGATGGCACGCATCGACGTGGTGATCGAGGTGGTCGATGCGCGACTGCCCGAGGCCAGCAGCAATCCGATGATTCGCGAATTGCGGCTGCACCGGCAGCGGCCCTGCCTCAAGCTGCTGAACAAATCCGATGCAGCTGATCCGGAGGCAACCAAGGCGTGGATTGCGTATTACAACCAGCAGCCGGGCGTCAAGGCGGTAGCAATTTCCAGCAAGAAGGCTAGCGACGTGGCAAAGATTCCCGGCTACTGCCAGCAGCTCGCGCCGCATCGCAAGGATGCGCTGAAGCCTTTGCGCATGATGATCATGGGCATTCCAAACGTCGGCAAATCGACG
>CAZAGR010000375.1:0-2809 GCA_964484585.1 uncultured Propionivibrio sp.
CGGGGTGGGGATGGGGTAGGGTGAGATTGCGAAAGCGAGCGTAGAAATGGAAGGACAGACCAATCGTTCGATAATCGATAATGCGTTGCAAAGAACGCTTCGATCGCATCCAACCCGTTCGTCATTCCGGCGCAGGCCGGAATCCAGGAAAAGCGACCACGAAACGTCGATTTGTTACGGTTTTCATGACCTATTCGTGCGGTGCATCACTAAAACGGACAGCGCTTCGACGGCTCTAGATTCCGGCTTGCGCCGGAATGACGAGGTTTCTGAGTTGTGTGCAAACGCTAACCTTGGCTTTGCATGCCTTGGACTCCCGCTTCGCGGGGGTGGCAAAGGGGAGGGAACTGTCTTTGACTGAACATTGTGGCTTTCAAGATACTCATCGTGAAACTCGCCGTGTCGCTGCGGCGAATATTTTTTCAGCTTAATTCAAAAAAGCATTTCGATTATTGACACCTGAATCATGATCAACATTGGCGATTTACAGCGCGATGCGCTAACGGAAGTATTCAACATCGGCGTGGGGCGAGCGGCTTCCGGCTTGGGACAGATTGTGAGCGACGCGGTCGAACTCTCTGTGCCGCAAATCCTGTTCGTTGATCCCGCGCAACTTGGCGCGACTCTGGTCAAAGGGCCGGCGCGCTCGTTCAGCATCATCAGTCAGGATTACCGCGGCCCCTTTGATGCCCGCGCTGCGCTGCTGTTCCCGGAAGAAAAGGCGCTCATGATTGTCGCCAAAATGATCGGCGATCATGTCAGCCCGCAGGAGCTTTCCGAGATGGCGCAGGAGGCGCTGTGCGAGATTGGCAATATCATCCTGAATGGCTGCATGAGCGCGCTGGCAGATATTTTCGCCGTGCAGTTCGAGTGCAGTTTGCCGGTGCATCGCTTGAGCCAGTCCGACCAGCTTGATTTTGGCGAAGCGGTGCCCGCCGATGTGGTGCTGGTGCTTCACGTCACGATGCGCATCCAGCAAAGCCGGATCGAGGGCGATCTGCTGTTTCTGCTCTCGTTCAATTCACTCACCGAGTTGTTGCATCGCATTGATAGCTACCTTGCGCGGGTAGGCCTGAGTGCATGACTGCCGAGTCGTTCGACATGATGCGACCGGTTCTGGATGCGCTCGAGTCCGGCATTGTCGTGCTCGATGCCAAGGGCCGCACCATCGTGTGGAATCGCTGGATGGCAGACCGCAGCTGTATTCCGGCCGAGGCCGCGATCGGGCAAACGTTCGTAGAGATATTTCCCTCGGCCGCCGGCACGCGCATTGCCTCCGCGCTTGAGCTGACCTTGTCCCACCGCATGCCGGCGGTGCTTTCGACGCTGCTGCACCGGCCGGTTCTGCCCCTGTTCAGGACTCCGGACGAGCGCCAGCGCCAGGTGGCCATGCAACAGCAGATCACGATAACGCCACTGCAACTGACGCCGCCGTGGCCAAGCACAGCGGATGCGCCCAAGGACAATGCCACAGGCTGCATGATTCAGATCCGCGATGAAACGAACTCGGTATTGCGCGAAAACCAGTTGCGCGCGCAGCACCTCAAGCTGAATACGCAGAACGCGGCACTGAAAGCCAGCGAGACCAATCTGCACCACCTGATCGCAGAATTGCCTGACGCCATCGGCGTGCATCGCGAGGGCAAACTTATCTTCGCCAATCCGGCGCTGAGCACCCTGTTTGGTGCGCCCTCGGCAACTGCCCTGATCGGCACGCCCATCGCGACGCTGATTCACCCGGATTCGCATCCGGTCGCACGGGCGAGGATAAAACAGATTCTCGACACCGGCCACGTGACGCCGCTGATCGAGGAACGCTATCGCCGGCTTGATGGCACCGAGTTTTTGGCCGAAGTACAAGGCCAGCAGATCATTTTCGACGGCCAGGCCGCCGTGCTCACCGTGCTGCGCGACATCACCGAACGCCGTGCCGCGCAAAACGAACTGGCCGAGACAGCAAGCCGTCTGCAGTCGGTGCTCGATGCCATTCCCATTGCGTTTTTCATGAAGGACGCGCAATCCCGTTTCATCTACGCCAACAAGGTGTGCGAGCAGCAATGGGGTATGAGCAGCGACGATCTCATGGGCAATGACGGCAGCGACTTTTGGCCGCGCGAGCATATGGCCCGCTTTCTGGCCGTTGACCAGCAAGTATTCGCGCACGGTCAGGCCATAAATATCGAAGAAACGATCTGGAGTGTGTCACATCAGCAAAACCGCATTGGACGCACTTTCAAAAGCCCGATCTTCGATGCCGTCGGGCGACCGCAGTATCTGATCTGCGCGACCATTGACATCACCGAGCACAAAGCCGCAGAGGAGGAACTGGCCAGTCATCTGCAGCACCTCGAAGCTCTGGTGCGCTCGCGCACCGCCGATCTGACGCTCGCCCTTGAAGACGCCAAAACCGCCAACCGCGCCAAGAGCGAATTTCTTGCCAACATGAGCCATGAGCTGCGCACGCCGATCCATGGCATGTTGGGGATGACCGATCTTGCGCTGCGTCGCGCCAGCGATGTACAGCAAATCGGCTGGCTGAACAAGGCCAAAGTCTCGGCACAGCATCTGCTCGCTGTCATCAACGATATTCTCGACATGTCGAAGATCGAGTCCGGACGACTGAGCCTGGAGGAGGCCGACTTTTCGCTCGCGGCGATCGTCGCCGAGGTGCTCGACATGCATGAAGTGCCGGCGACCGACAAGGGCCTGAGCGTGGCGGCACAGATCGCCCCGGCGCTGCCGGCGAATCTGCATGGCGATGCGCTGCGCTTGAAACAGATCCTGATCAATTTTGTCGGCAACGCGATCA
>CAZAGR010000376.1:0-2802 GCA_964484585.1 uncultured Propionivibrio sp.
ATATGAAATTGCCTCCTGTTTTGTTTTAAGTAAGTTGTTTCAAATGAGGGTTACAACTTGGGAATCAACACGGGCGTATTCTTTTTATAAGTCTCGTAATCTTCCTGTCCGCCCCATTTTGCATCGGCGCGTTTTTCAAGCATGGGAACTCCGCTGACGCGGGTCAGCAGCAGCGTTACAAATAATGGAGAGATCAACGCGACCCATTGCCAGCCTTGTAAAACAGGCAAGGCAATAATTGCAATCCCAACCCAGAGCATGATCTCGCCGAAGTAATTGGGATGGCGTGATTTAGACCATAATCCGGTTTGGATAAACTTGCCTGTGTTTTCAGGCGCAGCATTGAAGCGGCTCTTTTGTGAGTCGGCTATCACCTCAATGGCAAATCCGAATATCCAAACCAGCAAACCAACGACGGCGAATATATCCAATTCTTTGTGATTACTCGAAGTGATCGCAACCAGCGCGGCAGCCATTGTGAATGTTACCCACAAGCCTTGAATAGTCCAAACATTGAAGAAGCGGATAAAGGAAGGCTTGATCTCGTCAAAGCGGCCATCCTTGCCCGCTTTTTGGATGCGTCCGAACAGGAAAGCGCCGAGACGGATTGCCCAGATCAAGACCAATGCGGCAAGCAGCATCGAGCGCTGATCCATGCTTGGGCTGAGAAATGCCGCGATGATGACAACGGCCACATAAGTAATGCTGCCCGTTATATCAAAGAATTTTTCAGTCTGCATAAAATAAGCCGGTATAAAAGCCAGCCATTGAATCACAAAGATCAACCCGACGGATAAGGCAAACAGGGGCATACCATTAAATAAAATCCCATGTTGACTGCCTGCAAGCGCAAGCAAAAAACCAATCAATACTTCAATCGGAAAAGCGATTAGGGAATTGCGATCTGTTTTTTTCATATGAGTTTTATCCTTTTAATTTAAGTGTTTTGAAGGCAAAATTATACGACTATCCGGTTGAAAAGAAGCAATATCTTTAGCCCGAGATTTTTATGGATGTTATTTTTGCATTAATCCATGTATTTGCGCGTACTGAAGGAGCATAATGGTTTTGCCATCTTTGATTCTTCCATCTTCTATCATAGACAACGCTTTTTCAAACGGGATCTCAAGGACTTCTATATTTTCATTTTCCTCTTCCACGCCGCCGCCTTTGCCTTGCTGGTCTGTGTTTGAATATTCTGCGATAAAGAAGTGAAGAATTTCAGTGACCGAACCCGGGGACATGTACGCCTCAAAAATTTTCTTAACCATGCCAACATCATAGCCGGTTTCTTCCATGGCTTCTCTTTTGATGCACTCTTCGGGGCTTTCCTGCTCTAAAATTCCGGCACATGCTTCAATCAACATTCCGGTTTCGTTTCCGTTTATATAGGTTGGCAGTCTGAATTGACGCGTAAGCACAACTGAATTTTGCGATTTGTTATAAAGCAAAATGACCGCGCCATTACCGCGGTCATACGCTTCGCGGCTTTGGATATCTTTTGTCCCATCCGCTTTTTCCATTTCAAAGGTGACTTTTCTTAACGTGTACCAGTTATCCGAGAGTACTTCTGTTTTAATAATTTGAACGGATGAGTAAGCCGGCGCGCTCACTTCCATTTTGCTCTTGCCCATTGTTCGTTTCGGCATTTTAGATTTCCTTAAGATCGAAATGTTTTATACAACTCTTCTTATTCAACTTTCCCGCCGTGATATTTCAAAAAATATACCTGCTTACCATGAAATAAAATTTTCTCCTCGCCGGAAAATTGATTTACATCCCCTTCACTGTCATCTTGATAGAGAAAATCTTCCTCATGATATTCACCCGGTCCGCGGAAAGGACGCTCTGCGCTAATGCGCTGCACGGCTTTTTTTAGGAAGTTATAAATCTCTTTTCCTTGTGCCGATTCGTCCGTGACCATGCCGTAGTAGTTCATCCCCCAAATAACCCTGCCATTTCTCCAAACAACTTCCTCGCCGATGAATGGATTAAATCCAAAATAGCGGTCGCGATAAAAGAAGTCTCCTTCGCGATAGGACATCTCGCGCGTACCGTCTTCGAGGTCTTGCTCGTTGCCCTCGCCGCCTGTGGCGTACGTGCGCAGTTTTGCTTTAAGTAGAAAGTTGATGAAATCCATGAGATCTTAAATTTTCCATGTGCGTTTTATTTCTTTGCAACCAACGCCTGTAGCTATTTACGAATACGCTCCAGCGTTTTCTCGTTTACCCGCCCAAATGTTTTGACTATAATGGATTGCGAAAGCGTGTAAATCTTATCCACGCGCACTTTGCCCGGATGATTGAGCGTCCCTTTTGTCAGATCATCAGAAGTGATGGTGAAACTATAATTAGCCTCGATGGGATTGGAAGTCATAGCCGCGACGAGGATATCTGTCGTTTTTTTGTTGTAGGAATTGTTGGAAATAACGATAACAGGTCTCCGCTTTTGAGAAGAAAGATCGGTAAATGGATTTGGGACCAGCAGAATATCCCCTTGTTCAGGCATTATTCCAATCTTCATCATCTAAAGAATTATCCCAAAACTCAAGGCTGCTTTCTGCCGCCACCATCAAATCGCTGAAAGATTCTCCCGCTTCCACGACGAAAACAGTCACATGTGCGCCGGGAGGGAATGGGACAGTTAGTTCAACCTGCCCATTTTCGGCGACTTCAATCTCGTATCTAAGCGTTTGAGTCAACATCATCTGCCTCTTTTTCTAATTGTCATATCCAATTATACGATTTTTACTCAATCGAAATCACAAACTGATAATGCGGCTGCCCGCCTTCTTGAACTTCA
>CAZAGR010000377.1:0-2791 GCA_964484585.1 uncultured Propionivibrio sp.
TCGGTGCCGCTTTTCGCCAAGTTGTTCAAGTTATGCGATCGAAGCACTTCGTAGTTACGGGCTTTGCCGTGGCGGTTGGTTGGCGATTAAACGCGTTGCACGCTGTCATCCTTGGAATCCCGGTGGCTTTGACCCCATTCCTTGATTATTGAGAAAATTTGAAAAATGGATAACCGACGATTGATGTTGTTACTGGTCTTTAGCTTCTCACTAGTGATGTTGTGGGATGCGTGGCAAAAACAATCGATACACGGGGCGGTGGGTGGAAAGATATTTGGTTCCCGCATAGCTTCTGATGGTGCGGTTGTTGGCGTAGTGCCGGTTCAGACCGCATCCATGGCTGGCTCTGTGGCGGTTGCCACCGAAACTGCGGTGGGCAGATTGGCGCCAACAATGAAGATCAAGACGGACTTGTATATCGCGGAGATCTCGGCGCGTGGAGGCGATCTTGTTCGTCTTGAGTTGACTGCGCATCCAGCAACTGAAGATAAGTCCACCAACTTTGTTTTATTTGAGGAGGGTGGAAAGCATACGTATCTTGGTCAGTCCGGCGTGATTGGGGATCGCGTGCCTAATCACAAATCCAAGTGGTTGCTGCCCGCCGCTGAGCGCGTGCTAAAAGATGGCGAGGCTGAGCTTGTGGTCAGGCTCACCCCTGATGATAAGGGGTTGGATGGGGTAGTAAAGACTTACACCTTCAAGAGGAATAGCTATAGGATTGAGGTGGCATACGAGGGTTTGCCTAGTGGCGCTCATGCGTATTATCAAATTACACGGGATGGTCAGCCGGCAGAAGGCAGTGGTAGCAGCATGATGATGGGCGTATCGACCTTCACCGGCCCGGCGATTTATACAGACGCCGAAAAATATCAGAAAGTTGATTTTTCTGATGTTGCCAAAGGTAAGGCAAAGTTTGCCAGCCGAGCAGATAATGGTTGGTTGGCTATGGTTCAGCATTATTTCGTCGCAGCATGGTTACCGTCTGCTGGTCTACAGCGTGAGTTTTACATCCGTAAGGTTGCTGAGGATATGTATTCCGCTGGCGTGATCGTGCCCGTCGATAGTGCTGGAAAAAGCGCAATGTCACTTTACGCTGGCCCTCAGCAGCAAAGTCAATTGGAATCTATTGCGACGGGGCTCGAGCTGGTCGTTGATTATGGCTGGCTTACGGTCATAGCCGCACCGCTCTTTTGGGTGTTGGGTGCGCTTCACAAGCTTACGGGGAATTGGGGTTGGTCCATTATTGGTTTGACGGTATTGATCAAGCTCGCGTTTTTCCCGCTGTCTGCAGCCAGTTACAAATCTATGGCAAAGATGCGCGTTATAACACCTAAGCTCATGAAGTTAAAGGAGACATTTGGCGACGACAAGCAGCGTTTGAACCAGGAAATGATGGAAATGTACAAGAAGGAGAAAGTGAACCCGCTGGGTGGTTGTCTGCCGGTGTTGGTTCAAATCCCTGTTTTCATTTCTTTGTATTGGGTGCTGCTGGGTACGGTTGAAATGCGCAATGCGCCCTGGTTGGGTTGGATCACGGATCTGTCGGTAAAGGATCCCTTTTATGTGCTTCCGATTATCATGGGAGTAACGATGCTGGTGCAAACTCGGCTGAATCCGGCGCCACCCGATCCGATTCAGGCCAAAATCATGCTGATGATGCCGATAGTCTTTACCGGTATGTTCCTCTTTTTCCCCGCAGGCTTGGTGCTTTATTGGGTGGTGAATAATCTACTTTCCATCGCCCAGCAATGGCAGATCACTCGTCTGATTGAGGGGGCGGCGGCCCACAAGTAAGCTTTCCTTGTTGGTGTATTGAGTGCCATCACCTGCGGACGTCATTTCGGCGATCGCTACCGCGCTGGGTCGTGGTGGCGTGGGGGTGGTTCGCGTATCGGGTCCCCATCTGTTGACCTTCGTGAAGCAGTTGGTCGGTAAGGTGCCTGTGCCGCGCCGTGCCGCTATCGCCGATTTTTTTGCTGCCGATCAGTCACTGATAGATCGTGGCCTGGTGCTCTATTTTCCTGCACCTGCTTCATATACCGGTGAAGATGTCCTGGAATTGCATGGGCATGGCGGACCCGTCGTTATGCAGATGTTGCTTGCTCGCACGCTAGAGTTGGGCGCTCGCTTGGCGGAACCCGGTGAGTTCTCGCGTCGTGCATTTCTGAACGACAAAATGGATTTGGCTCAAGCGGAGGCTGTGGCCGATTTGATTGCCTCAAGCACGACCGCTGCCGCCCGTTCAGCGGTGCGTTCATTGTCTGGTGAGTTTTCAGCGGTTGTGCATGATCTGACTAGCCAATTGACTGAGCTGAGGATGTTGATTGAGGCGACACTGGACTTTCCTGAAGAAGAAATCGATGTGGTATCCGATACAGATGCAGTTCGGCGACTGACTAAGTTTCAGCTTGAGTTAGACCAACTGCTGCGCCGTGCACGACAAGGCAGCTTGCTTCGTTCCGGCCTGAGAGTGGTTTTAGCGGGCATGCCAAATGTTGGCAAGTCTTCTTTGTTGAATCGTTTGGCCGGTGAGGATCGGGCCATCGTGACCGAGTATGCCGGTACCACCCGGGATGCAATCCGCGAGACGATTGAGATTGACGGTATTCCTCTGCATATTGTGGATACGGCAGGCTTGCGCGATACCGGTGATCTGGTCGAGCAGATTGGAATTGAACGCTCTTGGCGCGAGATTGAGTGCGCCGACGTGGTGCTCCAATTGATCGATGCGCGGGCAGGTTTGACGATTGACGATAGAAAGCTCGAGGCGCGACTGCCGAAGGGTGTGGCA
>CAZAGR010000378.1:0-2786 GCA_964484585.1 uncultured Propionivibrio sp.
GTACGACGGGGCAGACCTGGTGGTGGTGAATACCTGCGGCTTCATTGATGCAGCAGTCGAGGAATCGCTCGATGCGATCGGGGAAGCGCTAACAGAAAACGGGCGCGTTATTGTTACAGGCTGTCTCGGCGCCAAGAAGGATGCCGCCGGCAACGACATCGTAAGGTCTGTGCACCCAAAAGTGCTTGCTGTGACCGGACCACATGCCACGCAGGAGGTCATGGCGGCCGTGCATGCGCATTTGCCACCGCGAGTGCAGGATGAGCACAATCCTTTTATTGATCTGGTGCCGCCGCAAGGAATACGGCTGACGCCCGATCACTATGCCTACCTGAAGATTTCCGAGGGATGCAATCATCGTTGCAGTTTCTGCATCATTCCCTCGATGCGCGGTGATCTGGTTTCGCGCCCGATTGGCGACGTGCTCAAGGAGGCCGAGATTCTTGCGGCCGCGGGCGTTAAGGAACTTCTGGTGATTTCTCAGGACACCAGTGCTTATGGCGTTGATGTCAAATATCGTACCGGATTTTATGGTGGAAAGCCGGTCAAGACCCGGCTGCACGAATTGTGTCGTGAGCTGGGCGAGATGGGGATGTGGGTGCGCCTGCATTATGTGTATCCCTACCCGAGCGTGGATGATCTGATTCCACTCATGGCTGAAGGGAAGATTCTTCCTTACCTTGACGTTCCGTTTCAACATGCCAGCCCGCGAATCTTGAAATTGATGAAACGTCCTGCGTCCAGCGAAAAGGTGCTCGATCGGATCGCGGCTTGGCGGCAAATTGTTCCTGAGATCACGATTCGCAGCACGTTCATCACTGGTTTTCCCGGTGAGACCGAGGCGGAATTCAATGAACTTCTGGATTTTCTTGATGAAGCCCAGCTGGATCGGGTAGGTGCTTTTGCCTATTCGCCGGTCGAAGGTGCGGCGGCTAATCAACTGCCGAATGCTGTTCCTGATTCATTGCGTGAAGAACGCAAGATGCGATTGATGCGTCATCAGGAGGATATTTCAACGCAACGGCTGGAGGCCAAAATCGGGCGTCGCATGAGGGTCTTGGTCGACGAAATCGACGAAGATGGAGCTATCGCACGTTCGGCTGGCGATGCGCCGGATATAGATGGTCTGGTGTACATCACCGATGGACATGAGCTGGACGTTGGTGAATTCGCTGAAGTTAATATCAGCGATTGTGATGTCCATGACCTCTACGCGACCTTGGCTGACAATTGACTATCGGTGCCTTGTCGCACCGTTTCTGATGTTGCGCACTAGCGGAATACTGCGTTGAAAAATCTGGTTGCTTCGCTGCGACTGATCGTAGGCGATCGTCACGTGCTGGTGAATGCAGTTGATTTACGCCCGTATGTCACCGATTGGCGCGGGCGATATTCCGGAGTTCCTCTGTGTGTCGTATTTCCTGCCGCCACTGAAGAGGTCGCGGCTTTAGTCACTGCGTGTTGTGCGGCAGGCATAGCGATCGTGCCTCAAGGTGGCAATACGGGTCTGTGTGGTGGTGCGACCCCGATAGGTGGCGAGGTCGTAGTCAATTTGACTCGTATGCACCGCATTCACTCTATCGATGTTGAGAGTAATACGATCACGGTTGATGCCGGTTGCAGTTTGCAATCAGTTCAGGAAGCTGCGGAGTCGGTGAATCGACTGTTTCCACTATCTCTGGCGGCGGAAGGCAGCGCAACTATCGGTGGCAATTTGTCGACTAACGCCGGTGGTGTCCAGGTCTTGTGCTACGGCAATGCTCGCGATCTGACCCTTGGTCTTGAGGTGGTCCTTGCTGACGGACGAATCTGGAACGGTTTGCGTGGGTTGCGCAAGGACAACACAGGCTACGACTTGAAGCATCTGTTTATCGGTGCGGAAGGGAGTCTGGGCGTGATTACGGCGGCGACTCTAAAGTTGTTTCCACGACCGCGCGGATTCCAGACCGCTTGGGCCGCTGCGACCAGTCTGGAGGCTGCACTGCGGCTATTGACTCGGCTTCGGACGGCTGCAGGTGAAAGTGTCACCGCCTTTGAGTTGATTTCACAGAGCGCGCTTGATCTGGTTGTCAAACGTATTCCCAGCGCGCGGCAGCCGTTGGCAGCCAAAAGTGAATGGCATGTTCTCCTTGAACTGTCTGAGTACGCTACGGATTTGAGTGGTTTACTGGTTGGTGTAATGGACGACGCAATGCAAGATTCTGAGGTTTTTGATGCCGTCATTGCGGCCACAGAATTTCAGGCCAAAGCGCTGTGGGCGCTACGCGAAAATATCTCCGAGGCACAGCGTTTGGAAGGTGTTTCAATAAAACATGATATCTCGCTGCCAATATCGATGATTGCGCAATTTGTTGATCGGGCTAGTACCGTCTTGCAGGCACGGTTCGACGGAGTGCGAATCGTCTGCTTCGGACACGCGGGAGATGGCAATCTGCATTACAACCTGTCAAAGCCAGACGGCCTCTCCAACCGTGCATTTGTCGCGAATGCGGGAGCAGCCACACGCATTGTTCATGATCTGGTAAATGAACTTGGCGGGTCAATATCAGCTGAGCATGGAATCGGACAATTGAAGCGCACAGAGTTGACGCGCTATACAAACGATATTGAAATGGCGATCATGCGGTCAATCAAGCACGCTTTGGATCAAGGTGGTTTGATGAACCCAGGCAAAGTTCTGTAAAAAAAGTTACAGGGACGCTTTACAGGCATAACCCTGCTCCGTATAATCCGCGCTCTCTTGTGGGGGTATAGCTCAGCTGGGAGAGCGCTTGCATGGCATGCAA
>CAZAGR010000379.1:0-2774 GCA_964484585.1 uncultured Propionivibrio sp.
GCGCCTGGCGGCGCGTCGGCGGTCGCGGAAAGTTTGCCGAAAACCCGCCTCCGGGCTTTCGAGTTTCTTGGCGGCGTTCTCGTCGGGGCGACCGACGAGCTAACCGGTGAACTGCGTTGGAGTTCCGGCGAATTTAGTCTCGGATTCTCAGAGGGGCCAAGAGTCTATGCCTATGTCGGGTGGAGGCCGCACAGCTTCACGGATCCGATGGGGACGGAGTCACTCACGCCAGATGAAAGGAAGGCGATTCAAGCAAATCGGGAAGCTGAATTGGCTGCTGCAGCGGAGTATTCGAGGACTCATCCGAGGATCGAAGCAATCGAGGGTAATGCACTTCGTGGTGCTCTGTATTGGACGGTCGATTCCGCTCTTCCCTTTGGGCTCGCTGACGAGCGTGCGAGATTCAGCCCCTTTGCCGGCGCTGGGCAAGCTCCGGCCGACTATCGCGCGTTTACGCAGGGCCACAAGGTTCTTACGACGAGTGTCAATGTTGCGACTGCTGTCCGCTCTCCTGGCAAACTAGCAAAGATTCTCGGGGTATCCCTCGCGTTGACCGGCTTGGCGGGCACAACGGACCCGCCATCGCCTTACGAAGTCGATACCTACGGTGGCCTCAAGGGCGGTGATGTCACCGGGGATCAACTTGGGAATCACCATGTTCCACAAAAAGCGCCGGCGAGAACAGTGGTTCCTGGTTTCCCGCAGGACAAGATGGCGATCGGAGCCCCAGCAATTAGGCTTCCCGCCGAAGAGCACTTGATTATTACGAAACTCCAAAGCCTCAGAGATACGACCGGAATGACACCGAGGCAGCTGCTAGCGGATGACCTTCGAATGCTGAAGGCATATACGAAGGCACCTAATTCCGCTCTTGCGAAGTTGATCGTTCTGTCGAAGGAATTCTACGGGATGGTGAAGAAATGACGAGCGTCCAACGTCCGGGCCCACAGGATCTCGAACATTTCCTAGAACTGGTGTTGGAAGCTCGCGACAGTGGCGTTCGTTCACTGGCCGAGAGTTGGATGACCGGCTGGACCCCAAAACGACCGACGCCGCAAGAGGACGCGATCATCGAACTTCTCAGGAGTCTCGATGCTCAGCAGCGCGTCCAGCTCCTGGGCTGCGTTCGGAACTTCATCGACATGTCTTTCTTTAAGTTTCTTTCTACCCTCGAGACAGGAGGCGTCGGCGTTGAATTCGATCTCTCAATGAGCGCAACGGAGTCCGGCCGTTCTGTGAGTCTGATCGACGCCGAGCAAGACAACGAGTTGCGTTCAAAGTTTTTTGCGACGGTCGCTAAATCGGGCCATTAGCTCCACGTCCCCCGGCGCTGCGCGTCGATCGCAAGGAGAAACGAAAACGTCGCGCTACGAATCTGTCGCCACTCGTCTAACCTTGAATGAGGAGGCCCCGATGCCTGTTCAGCAACAATCGGTTTCGTGCCCGCTCTGCGGGGGTACTCACAGCTACAGCATCGAGATTCCGCATTCGACCGTCCAAAAAAGCTTCACTCCTCCGCGCTTCGAATCGATTACGCGGCTCCTCACCTGCCCCGTGAAGAATCAGACCTTTCAGGCGAGTTTTCCGTATCGTGTTGCCTGAGCGTTCGGGGCAGGCACCGCCCCACTCTGCCGAAGGTGACGGCTCGTCCGATTTGATAGTTGGAGAGTTTCTTTCGCCACATAACGCGGCGTTGATGGAGGCTGGGAAGCAGATGCTTCTCGAATCCGTCTCGCTGGGGCGCGAGTTTCTGAAGGACATGATAGGCGTTACAGCAGCGGCGATCGGTGTATACACCGGCCTTTTGGCGTTCGCGCTCCCTGAAAAATATCGCCCTTCGATTTTTCAAATGCCTTTCGTCATTGCTCCCGTCGCCCTGTTTCTAACCGCGATCACAATTTTCGCTATCGGCTACTTCCCTCAAACCGGCGAACTCAGCGTTGAGCTTCCCGCGACGATCGAACGCGAACGAGTCACCGCGATCAAGTCGCGCCGCCGTCACGCGTTCTGGGGCCTTTCTTGTTTTGGCGTTGGCGTGCTGACTGCACTGTACGTCGTCGTATTGGCTTCCACGTGGTCGCGTACAGATACTCAGACGCCCATGAAGTCTCCTGCCCCGTCAACGATTGGCCGTGCTCCGTGATTCAAGAAGGAAGTAAATGCCTGTAGCGTTTGGCTCTATCGACAGGGCGTGGGAATCCCGGTTCAGGTCTTAATCTTGTAATTCCTCGGGGCCGATTCCACCTGAATGGCCGATCATGCTTGGGAAATCGCGAAAATCGCGGCCTTCCTCAGGTGATATCTCGGCGGCGAGAAAAGAGTTGGGGCGATTCGTTATCATCTCCCTGACGGAGGAACGGAATGCGGAGTCCGAAGTTGTCGGTGAGAGAGCCAACGCTGTCGCACGATGCAGCGCGGCAGAAACGCCCAACGGTCGTTTCGCTATTCACGGGTGCCGGCGGACTCGACATCGGTCTGGAAAAAGCGGCTTTCCTCTACGTCGGCGACTACTTCGAGAGCACCTTCGAGACCGGCGACGACGGCGAGGGCGGCGGACGCGGGCGGCGAGGCGGGGGACGCGGAGGCCGGGGCAGCCGGTCGGCACCGCCGCGCACCCGATCGACAGCTTTGACGATTACCTGAACCCCAACGTCGTCAAGGTGGTGCTTGACGCGCGCGGTCGGGCTCTGTACTTCAGCCGCGCGCCGATCCCGGTGGCGCGGGATGCTGGCGTCGGAGCCTGGTGGCTTGAGGCCGATCAACCGGGCCAGTCG
>CAZAGR010000380.1:0-2752 GCA_964484585.1 uncultured Propionivibrio sp.
CAATTGCTGACTCGCGTCGAAGCGCTGCGTGACAAGATTACCGATCCGACCACGCTGGATGGTGCCTTGTGGGGCATCGGCGTTTACGCCTGGGTTGGTCTTGTTGATCTTGTCAAGGCGCGAGAGGCATTTCAACGTCTCTTCGATCTGGCAGAGGCGAGCGGATCGATGGATCGCCGAGTCTTCGCAAGCAATGCGCTAGGAAATCTCCTGGTGCATTTGGGTCGATTTGCCGACGCCGAGCCCTTGCTGAATTTTGTCATCGCGAACTACGATGTCGGACGTCACCGCCAACAGATATCGTTGGCTGGGCATGACTCCAAAGCGGCCGCGTGTGGCTGGCTCTGCCTGGGCTGGTGCTACACCGGAAAACTGGAAAAGGCGTGGCGCTATGGCCGTTTGGCCATCGAGCATGCCAAGACAATTGGGCATCCCTTCAGTCTTTCGTTCGCCCTCTGCCTTACGTCATCCAATCTAGTTCATTTTGAAGCAAGCGAAGAGGCTTTAGGAATGGCCAGTACGTGCATTGCCTTAGGTGAAGAACAACACCTGCCCTATTGGGTAGGCTTTGCGACACCCGTAAAAGCCCATGCCAATGTCTGGTCGGGCGAAACGAAGGACACGGTGGCGCTCTACGATCTCGCGCTCCAACAGCTAACGCTGACCGGTTCCGGTGTGACGATGGGACAGCTCAAAGGGCTGCGGGCAGTGGCTCTGGCGCAGATCGGGCAGTTCGCTCTGGCGCGCACCGAGGTGAAACTGGCCTATGAACGCACCGTGGGCACGGGCGAGCGCTTCTGGCTGTCGCTGAATCAGTATTTTTGCGGCAGAGTGGAGTTACTCGATCCGGATGGAGACAAGGCACTGGCCGAACAGTGGCTGCTGGCAGCGATCGCCGAAGAACAGGCCCAGGGCCGCCATTTGTTTGAGTTGCACGCAGCTTTCGCACTCGCCGGTTTGTGGCGGACGCAAGGCAAAGCGGCGGCGGCGTACGACTTGCTGGCGCCGATCTATGGCTGGTTCACCGAAGGCCTCGAAACTGCTCTGCTGAAGGACGCGGCAGCGCTGTTGGCGGCGTTGGAATTGAGTCAATGAGCGCCGTGAGTTGTTCCTCGCTTCTGGTGCAGATAAAGCAACTGCTTCAGAAACTACTGCGCTGCAAGGCGGTCGCGTCAAAAGACGAGCTCTGCATGCCTTGGACTCCGCTTCGCGGGGTGGCAGCTCTTCGCCGTAGCGGATGGTGACGCGCTGTCGAAGCAGTTGAAGGCGGATGACAAGCGTTGTTTAATGAAGGACGGGACTGAAATGAAGAAAGGGTATCGCCATGAACGCTATCGCTGAAAAAATTCACTTGATTGAAAGAATATCGGGCAATTCGGCGCACGCGAATCGATTGCTGGACAAGATCATCGATTTTTTGCTTGCCGAAGATCGCCGAAAGTTGCTCGAATTTCAGGGAAAGCTGGAGGTGTTTGAACGGCAACATGGCATGAGTACAGCTGAATTTCAGCGCCGGTTTGATTCCGGCGAGCTGGGTGATGCCCCCGAATGGTTCGATTGGGACGGCTATGCGGCACTGGCGAGCAGTCTGGAAGAAAAGCTCCGCACCGTGGAGCCGGAGCGTGAATGATGCGCTTGAACAATGGTTATCGCGTAGTGAAACGAGACTACTGACCTGGCCACATGCGCGGCAGCTCACCCTTGTTTATGCTGAAACCGGCAACGGGGTAGCGCAGTACCGAATGCGTGTCGAGCTCTGGGATGGCTCGCTGCTGCAGTGCGTCGAGCGCACCCGATTGTTGTCCGACAACCTCGTTAGCGAAAAATACAGCTTCCACTGGCAACACGCCGATGGCCACCTGATCCGCCGCTGGGACAACGCGCCGCATCACCCTGAAATCGCCAGCTTCCCGCACCATGTCCATGAGGGCGATGAAGTCAATGTGCTGGCGCATGAGGCGGTGGATGTGTTTGGCGTGCTCGAGAAGATTGAAAAACTGGTGGCAGTGCGGACGGCGTAATCACTATGACAACCGCACTGTCGCTCTGGTTGGACGAGGTCGCGCTCGGTCATTACCTGCCGCTGTTTGAACAAAACTGCCTCGATCTGCGCTCCTTGCCGCTGCTGACAGAAAGGGAACTGGCGGAACTGGGTGTGCCCTTGGGTCACCGCAAACTTTTGCTCAAGGCAATCGCGGAACTGAATGACGCCGCGCCAAAGCTTGCGCCCACGCCCCCTGAGGCCAATCACCGAGCCGAGCGCAACGCCGAACGTCGCCAGCTCAACGTCATGTTCTGCGATCTGGTCGGCTCCACCGAACTCTCGCAACGCCTCGACCCCGAAGCCTTGCGCGAGCTGAGGCAGGCGTATCAGCAGACCTGTACCGGCGTCGTGCAGAAATACGCCGGCCACGTCGCGCAATATCTGGGCGACGGACTGATGGTCTACTTCGGCTGGCCACAGGCGCATGAGGACGATGCCGAACGGGCAGTGCGTGCGGGGCTGGAATTGATCGAGGTGGTGAGCAAATCGCAATACAACAGCCAGATGCGACTTTGCACAGCCGCAGCACCGGCGACAGGCACGAAGCAGTGCTTCGTGAAACCCCTGTCGCCGTCCCACCAGCGCCGACTTGCGGCACATTGCAAGTCCGCATCGGCATCGCCACCGGCCCCGTCGTCGTCGGCGAAACCGGCAACGGGGATGCCGCCATCCCCAAGGCCGCGATTGGCGAGACGCCCAACCTCGCCG
>CAZAGR010000381.1:0-2745 GCA_964484585.1 uncultured Propionivibrio sp.
TGCTTCAAGCCGTGACCAAGCACGTAATGGCCCATTTCGTGCGCCATGACGGCACGAATCTCGGGTAGCGAAGTACGGTTCAACAAATTGTCATTGAGCGCGATGCGGGTGGTGCCGAACAGGCCACTGACATTCGCGCTGATGCGTTTTGTTTGCTTTGAAGCGTCGAAGTAGTAGACATTCTCAGCCGGGATTCCGTTGGCACGCGCCAGTGACATGATCTCGTCGCGCACCGGACCATTTGGCAGGGGCGTGTATTTGTTGAAAAGGGGAGTGATGAACACGGGATTGATCATGCTGATGAAAACAATGGATGCGGCGCTGGCCAGCGTGCCCCATGCCCACCAGGTCTGCGGCACGCGCCGCAAAATCGCGTAAAAGCCGGTGATAGCGGCGCCCATCAGTACCAAGTCGACGCCGAACCCGATCAGGCTTTCAATCAACCAGCCGCTGAGTGTCAGGTTGGACAAGCCATACTGGTGCTCGCGGAAAAAACCTTCGTAGAGCATCAGCGGGAAGCTCATGACGAAGCTGAGCGCGAGGAAAATCACTGCGTAGATCAGCGTTTGCAGATTGGGTCGTGACGTGCGGCGCTCTGCAAAGTCGCGAATTCGACTTGAAAATCCGCGCGCCAGTAACAGCCAGGAAATCGTCAGACCCAGCAGCAGGTTCCATAGCATCAGCCAGTAGCCGCCTTCGGCGTAGGCATCGGATTTTTCGCGCGCCTCGCCGGTCAGTCGATCCATGAAAGTCTGTGTGGCGATAAGAGGGTCGTGCTGCACCGTTGTGCTGGCGGACAACACCAGATCCGGATTTCCCAAAGTCGGCACTGATGGCGCGGCGGCATGGGCCGATACGAGCATGAATAAAAGTAACACGACGAGGGTGGCAAGCGTTTTAAACATGGCGAGTTCCGGTAGTTGGTGAGATACAAAAACAGCTTAAGCGAGGCAGCTTAAACGCTCGGCGTCCGGACCTCATCATTTATGCGACGAAGGGTCGTTCAGGGTTGCTGAGGTACCTTTATCGGCGACCAGCCTAGCGGCGCAGCTCTGCTCCGCTATCGGGTATCCTCCGATTCCGATCGGCCTTCGCCTTGCGCCGCGGCTATAAACCCCTTGGATCTGTCATGAAAATATTGCTCTCTATCGCCGTTTTTGGTGTCGTCGCCCTGTTCTCCCTTGCATTGCCGGCTCAGGCCGGTGAAACCCCGCAGCCCAATGCATCGGCGATTCAATCCAGCGCCAGGCCATCCAAACCGCTGAAACAGTTGCTGCACGATTACTACATGGCGAGCGCCCGATTTGAGCCGATTGGCGCCACATTTTCGGGTGACAACCGCTTTGATGATCAGCTTGGTATGAGCATTGCACCGAGACAGCGCGCACGGCAATTTGCCTTGTACCGCAATTTTTTGCAGCGCCTGCGCGCAATCGGGCTGGAAAAACTAAATCGCGACGATCGTATCAGTTACGAAATTCTCGACTTTGAACTGGTCAGCGCCCTCAGTTTTGAGTCATTCTCAGACCATCTATTGCCGATCGACCAGATGTCCTCGATGCCGACTGTTCTGGCCAGTTTCGCCAGCGGTGAAAGCGCCCAGCCATTGCTGACGCCCCGGCAATACCGCGCCTATCTGAGCCGGATTAGACAGCTGTCGGCGTGGATCGACCAGGCGATGGCCAATATGCGTGAGGGCATCAAGCTCGGCATCGTGTTGCCGACGCCTTTAGTGATCTCGTCGCAGCCGGCTCTGCGCAAACTGGTCAGTGAGTCGCCCGAGACCAGTATTTTCTACACGCCGATCAAGAATTTGCCAGCGGAGTTTTCCGCGAGCGACAAACGTCGTTTGACCGCCGCCTACCGCGCGACGATTGCCGGGACGCTGAATCCCGCCCTGCTGCGGCTGGCAAACTTCATGGAAGCGGACTACCTGAAGGCCGCGCGCGGCAGCACCGGCTGGAGTGCGCTGCCCAATGGGCGCAACTGGTATCTGGCCAAAGTTGCCAGCCAGACCACCACCTCCATGCAACCCGATCAGATTCACGCTATCGGCCTGCAGGAGGTGGCGCGCATTCAGGAGCAGTTCGCGATTCTCGGACCCAAGTTGGGGTATTCAGGCCCCGCAGCAGGCTTGCCGAACTGGGTTGCGGCGCAAGAGAAATTCCGCCCCTTCAAGACCGAGCAGGAAATTCTGGAGGTTTATCGAAAGCTCGACAAAACCTTGGCCGAAAAATTGCCGGCGTACTTCAGTTTGATGCCGAAAGCGCCACTTGAGCAGCGCCTGGAACCCGAGCTCACGCGAGCGACGGCGTCCGACCACTACACCTCGCCGAGCGCCGACGGTTCGCGCCCGGGGATTTTCTGGTCGGTGGTGATCGATCCGAAACTTTACGGCAGTACAGGAATGACCACGCTGTTCCTGCATGAAGGACGCCCCGGGCATCATTTCCAGATTGCCTTGCAGTTGGAGCAGGATTTGCCGGATTTCCGCAGGTTCGGCGGCAACAATGCGTTTATCGAAGGCTGGGCCTTGTACGCGGAAACTCTGGGCAAGGAGATGGGGCTCTACGAGGATCCGGAACAATACTTCGGCCACCTGAATGACGAATTGCTGCGCGCCGCGCGACTGGTCGTCGACACCGGCATGCACGCACGCGACTGGACCCGCGAGCAGGCGATCCAGTATTACCGCGATACGTTGGGCTATTCCGAGGCGCTTGCCAAAAGCGAGATCGAGCGCTA
>CAZAGR010000382.1:0-2741 GCA_964484585.1 uncultured Propionivibrio sp.
GGGCACCAGGGGCATCGTCTTGTCTAGCGAGATCGGCGCCTGTGACATTGATTCATCAGCGCCGTTCAATGCGTTACCGTTTGCACCTGAGCTGATCTCGGTGCCAAAGCCTCGCTCGCAATCCCGCAAGTCGGCGGCTAGTTCAGCCGCATCCTGATAACGATTCTCCGGTGGCTTTTCAAGCATCTTGGAGATTATGAGATCGAGCATCTCCGGCACCGCCGAATTGATTCGACTGGGCAGCAAGGCGGCGGTATGCACGGTCTGATACATTAGTGTTTCCAGGCTATTGCCGCCAAAGGGCGCTTTATTGGTGAGCATTTCATAGAGCACCACGCCCAAGGAAAAAATATCAGCGCGGTGATCAACACGCAGGCCCAGCACCTGTTCCGGTGACATGTACCGGGGCGAGCCGAGGCGCATCCCGGTTTGGGTTTTAAGCTCGGAGACCCGCATGCGGGCGATGCCAAAGTCGGTAATTTTTACCGTCCCGTCCTTTAGCACCATGATGTTGGCGGGCTTGATGTCGCGGTGGACAATGCCGCGCCGATGGGCGTAGGCCAGGGCAGAGGCGATTTGTGTCGCAATGGCAATGGACTGCTTGATTGGCAAAATTTGTCCAGCATCCATCAGGTCGCGCAACTCGCGGCCGTCCAGATACTCCATTGCCATGTACGCCATATCGCCGGTCTGACCCATGTCGTAAAGTGTGACGATGGCCGGATGATTCAGCGAGCCGACCGCTTTGGCTTCCTGCTGGAAGCGTGCCGCGTACTCGTCTCGTTCATCCAGATCGAGGGCCAGATTGATGGTCTTGATGGCGACGATGCGGTTCAGGATCGGGTCGGCCGCTTTGTACACGACGCCCATCGCGCCGCGACCCAGTTCGGCGAGTACTTCATAGCGCCCGAATTGTTGTATTCCCATACGTAACGTTCCTTGGCAAAACCCTGCAGAGTTATTTTTTTAGGTCTGGTTTCTTGGCCTTGGCGCTTCGAAAGACCGGGCCCCAGAGCGGGTGTCCGGCCTCTGCCGGTTCCAGCTCCAGGTCGCTGTTGATGTCCAGCGCTTTGCGAAATTCGTCGCGGCATAAACGCTCGCGGCCATTGACGCAATGTGTGAACGCCAGAAACTTGTGCGCCTTGACTTGATTGCTGACACCCAGCCCTTGATCCAGCGCGCTTTGCAGATTTTTCACGGCCTCCGGGAAGCGTCCCTCGTTATAGTTGTCTATGCCGGAAGAGAGTGTCTGCGCCGCCTTGCTTTCAAATACTTTGGACGGCCCCGAGCCGCAACCGGCTAGTGCACATACTGTTATGATCACGAATGCAGTTTTTAGCGATTTCATTTTTCCTCCGGATGGCGCGATCTGTGGTGCACTCTGTCTAGAATTTGTGTTTGATCTTGATCTGGGCACCGGCCTTCACGTCGATCTTTTCCTGATATACGGGAAGACTTGAATTCTTGATCTCCACCGTGTGCTTGCCCGGCGTAACGAAGAGCGTCTTGATCGGCGGGCTGATACCGCGTTTCAGCCCGTCAATATAGACCTCGCCCCAGGGAATAATGACCAGAGCGACAATGGCCTTTTCCGAGGAAGCGACTTTTTCCGGGGGAGTTGATTTAGGCGCGTCCGCGACGACGCGCGGGGCGGGTCGTTCGATGACTGGCTGCGGTGCAGCCGATTCAGCCTTGGATGGCGGCGCAACGGTTGATATCGTTGGCGGCGCCGCCGGAAGTGCCGGCGGCAGGGTTTGCTTAGACGGCCCAGCGTGCGCTACAGGAGGCGTGCTCGATTCGACGCGACTGTCGTTGCGCTCCAGACGCAAAATTACGCCACCGGCAAGTATGGCTATCGCCATCGCGGATACCACGGCCAGCTGCATCCTGCTGATACCTTCCGCGTGGACTGGAGGAGTTTCAGAAACAGACACCGCGCTTCCGTTGGTGGTCGCTGGTACCTCGACAGCGGTCTCGGGCGCTCCCGGCGCAAGCGTCGCCGACTGCAGGGCGTACTTGTGCGGGATATTCGGGCCGACCACATAAACCTCGTGCTCACGCACATGCTTGTCGGTACGACTGCCTTCATAGCTGAGAATAGTTGCGTAATCGTCGGATAGCCGCGAAACGACCTCATGAAAGGAACGCGAGACCAGAATCGTATTGGCCTCGGCGAAGCTCATTACCCGCTGCGCCACGTTGACGCCGTCGCCGATGATGTTGACCTGGCCGTTGATGTCCTTGATCAGCCGGATCGGGCCGAGATTTGCGCCCATCCGCACCAGCAAGGGAGTCGTTTCATCCGGGCTTTCCCCGGTGATTCCGTCGCGCAGATCCATGGCGACGAACATCGCCACCTCCGGACTGCCAAGAAAGCAAACCGCCGCGCCGTCGCCGGTGTCGAGCACGATTCGGTCGCTGGTTGCCACATACTCCATTGCTCGAATCAGCAGCGCGTTGAATCGCTGCTTCAGCTTCATCTGCTCCGTCACCGACTTTTTCGTGTACTCCACGATGTCGAGGAACAGCACGCTGCAAACGAAGGTTCGGTTGGAAGTGTGATCCATGCTTAGTGACGCTGTCGAACGGTCATTGTTTTAATTGCACTGTGTCTTTGCGCTGTGCGGTTAGTATAGTCGCGACGTATGCCGTGTCATTCATCGCAGCGATGTGGCTTTCCGGCGCCGAGGAAGCTTAGTAACGCACTACCGGGAAAGGGGGCGCCCAGCTCGGTGCGCAAG
>CAZAGR010000383.1:0-2737 GCA_964484585.1 uncultured Propionivibrio sp.
CCTCACCGGCCAACAAGGACGGGCACCTGAACCGTTTTATGATCCGCTGACGTTCTGGATTGATGAAGCACATCGCCGCGGACTCGAACTCCATGCGTGGTTCAACCCGTTCCGTGCCCGCCACTCCTCGGCAGTCGGCGCCATGTCTGAATCGCATGTGAGCCAACGCATGTCCGGTGCCGTCAAATCGTACGGCGAACTGCTTTGGCTCGATCCCGGAAATGCCGGCGCCGCCGAGCACAGCCTGGCGGTGATTACCGACGTCACGCGCCGCTACGACATTGATGGCGTACATATTGATGACTACTTCTACCCCTATCCAATCGAACTAAAAAAAGTCGGCGTTGGCGACACGGCGCTTGATGGAAACGGGCAGACAACCGGATCGGCGAAGAGCTGGGAAGAGTTCCCCGACGCGCCCTCCTGGCAGGATTACGTTGCACGTGGCGGCATATTGACACGCAGCGACTGGCGACGTGAAAACGTCAATCAGTTTGTTTCACGGCTTTACAGCAGTGTGCGCGCGATCAAGCCTTGGGTCACCGTCGGTATCAGCCCATTCGGAATCGGCCGCCCTGATCGGAGGCCGGCCGGCATCAGCGGTTTCAGCCAGTATGACCAACTCTATGCCGACGTCGAACGTTGGCTGGAGGAAGGTTGGCTGGACTATCTTGCACCCCAACTCTATTGGCCAATCCAACAATCGGCGCAGGCATTTGCAGTGCTCCACGAGTATTGGCTGCGTCAAAATCCGCGCCAGCGCCACGTCTGGCCCGGACTATTCACCAGCCAGGTGGGCGCTGCAAAGAAGCCGTGGCCGGTCGACGAAATCCCTGCCCAGATTTCCCTCGCGCGCAAACAGTCGCCCGACGCGGGGCATCTGCATTTCAGCATGGTGGCGTTGGCGCAAAATCGCCAAAATCTAGCCCAACAACTGGCCACAGGAACCTACGCCACGGCCGCCCTGATCCCGGCCACGCCGTGGCTGGGAATGCCCGCCCCGGCGGCACCCGGCCTCACGCTCACTGCGACAAAAAATCAGGTCAACGTGCGCATGACCGATAAGGTCGCGGTGGCGCAGATCGCCATCTGGCGACGCCATGGCACACAGTGGCACTTTTCGTCCCAGCCCGCAGCGCAACGGTTGATCGAGCTTGCCCCCGATCCACACCTCGGCACCGTGTCCGAAATTGTTGTCAGCCTGATCAACCGGACCGGCATTGAAAGTCCGCGTACATCATTGGAAATACCCATCAGCGGCAGTTAAAGCCATGTCGCCGCTGCTCCTGCTCTGCGTTGTGCTTGCCTACTTTGGCATTCTGCTTTGGGTTGCATGGCTCACCTCGCGCAATGCCGACAACGAATCATACTTTATCGGCAACCGTCGCAGCCATTGGCTTCTGGTCGCTTTCGGGATGATCGGAACCTCGCTCAGTGGCGTGACTTTCATCAGCGTTCCCGGTGCTGTCGGCAGCACGGGCTTCTCCTATTTCCAGATCGTGCTCGGTCAATTTTTCGGCTATCTGATCGTCGCATTCGTGCTACTGCCGATTTACTACCGACTCAATCTGACCTCCATTTATTACTACCTGGCGACGCGCCTCGGTCGTCGCGCCTACACGACGGGCGCATCATTTTTCATTCTTTCCCGAACCCTGGGTGCAACAGCGCGACTGTATCTGGTGATTGTCATTCTCCAGGAAACCATTCTTGCCCGTCTGGGCATTCCGTTCTGGCTCACAACCGCTGTCATTCTGTTGATGATCCTGCTCTATACATACAAGGGCGGGGTCAAGACCATCGTCTGGACCGACACGCTGCAGACCAAATGCATGCTGATCGGACTGATCATTTGCACGCTCTTTCTTCTGGAGCGGCTTGATCTGGGGTTCGTCGCCAGCATGAGCGCGATGAGCGAACACGGCCTATCCCGGATGTTCATCAGTGATCCGGACAGCAAGTTGTTTTATGGCAAACAAATCCTTGCTGGAATTTTTATCGCCCTCGCCATGACCGGCATGGATCAGGAGATGATGCAGAAAAACATCTCGGTCAGAACCTTGCGTGATGCACAGAAAAACATGGTGCTACTGAGCGTGATCATGCTGGGCGTGATCCTGCTTTTTCTATTTCTGGGAGGCTTGCTCCATCTCTACGCGGCAGAAGCCGGAATCAGCGCGCGCGGAGACAAACTGTTTCCCGCTGTGGTACTCGGCCACCTGCCGGAAATGGTGCAGGTGATCTTCGTCATTGCACTGATTTCCGCTCTGTTTCCGAGTGCCGATGGCGCCATTACGGCCTTGACGTCCAGCATGTGCATCGACATTGTTGGACTCCCGCAAAAAGCCTGGAGTGATGAACGCAAAACGCAACTTCGCCACGCGATCCACCTCGGGTTCGCCGCCATCTTTATGGCGCTGGTCATGATCTTCGAGTGGGTCGGCAATCCGAGCATGATCTGGCTCATTTTGAAACTCGCCGCGTACACCTATGGACCGCTGCTCGGGCTCTTTGCCTTCGGCGTACTCACCCGCCGCGAGGTCAATGACCGCTGGGTTCCGGCAATCGCTTTGGCGGCGCCGATGCTGTGTTTCATTCTTGAGCATTATCAGCAGCAGTTGCTCGGGCGTTATGAACTGGGTTTGGAGATTCTTCCAATCAATGGCCTGCTGACCATGGCGGGGCTCTGGATGGTCTCTCGACCTGCGCTACGACCAATGCCACAACCGGCAAACCC
>CAZAGR010000384.1:0-2734 GCA_964484585.1 uncultured Propionivibrio sp.
TCACCGGCGCACTTTGCGCTTGCCTCGGATGCAGCTTCTGGTACCCGTCAAACAGGGCTTGTCGACCCGCTTGGAACGGGCCGCCAAAGAAATCGACCCCTCGGCCCAGAACCGAATGCTGTTGAATCGCCATCCAATTGGCTTCCGACAGCACATTGAGCACAAGCAGGCAAAGAAGAATTGACAGCGCCGCCGGGCGTCCGCGTCCGACAAGAAAGCTGTGCTGGAAAAAGTCGAGCGATTTACGGAACATTTTTCCAGACCTCACAAAGAGGAGCGTGCGTCGCTCTTTGCGCCAGCGTCAGCCGAAACTTGCCACTGCTGTGGCAACGTCGGAATGCACGGGAAAAACCATGTTGAAGCGACTGATCTGAAACACCTCTGCAACCACAGGAGTGAGCGCGGCGATGGCAATCTTTCCTTGCTGTGTCTTGATCTGTTTCGCCGCCAACATCAGCACGCGCAAACCGACACTGCTGATGTACTCGACGCCGGAAAAATCAAGCAGCAACGGCGATTCGCCGGCCTTGCATTGGGCTAACCATGGTGCCAATTTCTCCTGAAACAGGTTGGCCGTAGCCTGCTCTATGCGACCAGTAACCGTCACCACTTTGACAGTGCCATGCATCATTTCAACGAGTTCCATTGCCACTCCCAATAGAAAGCTTGGTTAAAGAAAAAACAACATCACAACCGCCGTGCCGCCATCGCCGACTTTTCCCCGGCCAAATTCATAAATCTATCGGTCAGTTCGTGCCGAGTAGTTCGACCTCAAACACCAGCGTTGCATTCGGCGGAATGACGCCGCCGGCGCCGCGTGCGCCGTAGCCGAGCGCCGGTGGAATCGTCAGCTTCCGGGTGCCGCCGACCTTCATGCCCTGCACACCCTCATCCCAACCAGCAATGACTTGCCGCTGTCCCAGACCAAACTCAAACGGATCATTGCGGTCCTTGCTCGAATCAAATTTGGTACCGTTAGTGAGCCAACCCGTGTAATGCACCGACACCAACTGCCCCGCCATCGCCTCGGCGCCTTCGCCCACCACCATTTCCTCGATGATCAATCCACTTTCCGTTGTTACCGTATTAACTGCGCTCATGTCACTTCCTTCTCTGTTATGAAACTTTGATCAGCCGCTTCGAGCAGACGTAACAAGCAGGCCGTGTCGAACTCGCCCATTCGCATCGCCATCGCGGCGTTGAGTTGCTGGCAGACTACCGCAGACACCGGCACCGGTGCACCTGTCTTGGCGGCTTCTTTAAGCAGCAACGCATAATCCTTGTGATGAAGACGTGAGACCACTCCGGCTTGAAACTCGCGCTGCGCCATACGCCCGCCGAACAAATCCAGCACCCTGGATCCCGCCGAACCGCCCATCATAGCGTCACGCACCCGCGCAAAATCAATTCCGGAAGCGTTGGCCAGATGCGCAGCCTCTGCGCAGGCCTGAATCGCTGCCACCATAATCATCTGATTGCAGGCCTTGGCCACCTGCCCGTCACCCGCCTCGCCAATCCGAACCACCGTCTTGCCCAGCAGCGCAAACAACGGGGCCAGCCGTTCCGCCAGCGCCGACTTTCCACCCCACATGATCGCCAGCGTCGCATTCTCGGCACCGACACCGCCGCCCGTTACCGGCGCATCAACGAAATCAACCCTGACCGCACCATAGCGAGCTGCGACTGTGCGCGCCATGGTCGGCGAGATGGTTGAAAAATCCACGTGAATCGCACCGGCAGCAAATCCCTCAACCAACCCGTTCGCGCCAAACGCCAACTGCGCCACATCTCCATCGCTGAAGACATTGGTGAACACGATCTCGCTGGCCCGCGCGACCTCTGCGGGCGAGGCACAACTCACCGCGCCTTGCGCCGTCAAAAAGTCGGCGCTGGCGGGACGGCGGGCCCACACACTCAACGTGTGCCCGGCACCTAACAGATGCTGCGCCATCGGTCGCCCCATGGTACCGAGGCCGATAAAACCCAGTCGCATCAAGCTATTCCGGTGTACTCATCTTTTCCAGCAACTGCAGTGCCGCAATCGAATCGCTCTCGCCCAGGCCACTGCCCACCATCGCGTTGAACATCTGCGCGGTAGCTGCCGCCGACGGCAACATCAGTCCCAGCCGGTGTGCTTCCTCCATCACGATACGCAAATCTTTCTGGTGCATCCAGGCTTTGAATCCTGGCTTGAAATTGCGATCCAGCATGCGCTGGCCGTGGTTCTCCAGAATTTTGGAGTAGGCAAACCCACCGAGCAGCGCCTCACGCACTTTGGCCGGGTCGACACCGCTCTTGGCGGCAAAATTGAATGCCTCGGCCACCGCCATCACGCCGACTCCGGTCAAAATCTGATTACAGGCCTTGGCCACTTGCCCGGCCCCGCTATCGCCAATCAAAGTGGCCGATTTACCCATCTTGTCAAAGAGCGGCTTGACCGCATCGAATGCAGCCTGCGTGCCGCCGGCCATGATGGTCAGCGCGGCATTTATTGCGCCGGTCTGCCCTCCCGACACCGGCGCATCAACAAACGCAATGCCGATCTCGCCGAGGCGCTGGCCGATTCGAATCGCCGCCGCCGGCGCGATGGTACTCATATCGACGACGATCAAGCCGCGTTTGCCGCCTGCGGCGATACCGTCTGCCCCCAAGCAAACTGCCTCGACATCCGGTGCGTCGGCCACCATTGTGATCACGATCTCGGCATGCTTAGCGACCTCCGCAGGGCTGGCGT
>CAZAGR010000385.1:0-2711 GCA_964484585.1 uncultured Propionivibrio sp.
CTGTTGATTTGCATCCGAAACTGACCCACTAAAGCCCCATATTTGCGTCGAAAATTGACCCACGTAAACAGACTATCCTGCTTATTTTTTAAGCGGGAGATAGGAGTGATTAACGTGGCCATTTTAAGCAAGATTAGACGCTGGCATTTCCGTGACGAGCTTTCCCTTCGGGAGATTGCGCGACGTACGGGTTTTTCCCGCAATACCGTTCGCCGTTACCTTCGCGCTGACGTGATTGAACCGACGTATCCTCAACGACAAACACCCAGCAAACTGGATGCGTTTGCCGATAAATTAAGGCAGTGGCTGGCGGATGAGGTGCGTACGTCTCGTAAACAACGGCGTTCTTTAAAACAAATTCATGCTGATTTATGTATGTTGGGTTTTGACGGTTCCTATGATCGCGTGGCGGTTTTTGCCCGCGAATGGCGCCGTCAGCAGATGGAGCTCAACAAGGGCGCAAGCAAACACACTTACATCCCGTTACATTTCAAGCCTGGCGAAGCCTTCCAGTTTGATTGGAGCGAAGACTGGGCGGTTATTGCCGGTGAGCGAGTAAAGTTGCAAGTCGCCCACTTCAAGCTCAGCCATAGCCGTGCTTTCTTTGTGCGCGCCTACCTGTTGCAGACCCATGAAATGCTGTTTGATGCGCACCATCATGCGTTTATGGCGTGGGGCGGGATTCCGCAACGCGGTATTTATGACAATATGAAAACGGCAGTGGACAAGGTGCGGCGCGGCAAGTTACGCGATGTGAATGCTCGGTTCTCTGCCATGGTCGGTCATTATTTGTTTGATGCCGAGTTCTGCAATCCGGCCGCTGGCTGGGAGAAGGGGCAGATCGAGAAGAATGTACAGGATGCGCGGCGACGTCTTTGGCAGAAGGTGCCACCACAAGCTTCCTTGGTGGCGCTAAACCAATGGTTGGCAGAGCGTTGCACGGCGTTGTGGGAGGAGATAATCCATCCGTCCGAACCGGTTACGATTGCTGCCGTACTGGCACAAGAGCGCTCATACTTAATGCCCGTAGGTCATGCCTTTGATGGGTTTATCGAACACACCAAACGCATCTCGCCCACCTGCTTAATCACCTTCGAGCGCAATCGCTACAGCGTACCGTCCTCGTTTGCCAATCGCTCTGTAAGCCTGCACGTCTATCCCGCCAAGCTCACCGTTATCGCCGAAGGTCAGGTCATCGCCGAACATACGCGACTCATCAATCGCCATCATCTGCACGGCACCACCGTGTATGACTGGCGGCATTATCTCTCCGTACTGCAACGCAAACCGGGTGCGATTCGCAATGGCGCCCCTTTTGCTGAGTTGCCGATAGCCTTTCAATCCTTGCAAACGATTCTGCTAAAACGCTTCGGTGGCGATCGCGAGATGGTTGATGTATTGGCGCTCGTGTTGCTGCACGATGAGATGGATGTGCTGACAGCGGTTGAGTTAGCGCTGGAAACCGGTTCACCCTCCAAGCAAATGGTAATGAATATCTTGAGCCGTTTACTGGAAGGTTCGCCCATGCCACCGGTTGAAATACCACCAGCATTGGCCTTACGTATTGAACCGCTTGCCAATGTCACACGATATGACAATCTGCGCGACCAAGGAGCTAGCTATGCACACTAATCCTATGATTCCGCTGCTCAAATCGTTAAAACTCTACGGTATGGCGCATGCGTTAAGTGATCTTGCCGAACAGGACTCACCCGCTTATCACGCGAGCACTGCCATATTAGATCGTTTGCTCAAAGCCGAGCTCGCTGAACGTGAAGTGCGCTCGGTGGCCTATCAACTCAAAAGCGCCAAGTTCCCCGCCTATCGCGACATCAGTGGTTTTGATTTCCAGCAAAGCATGGCCAACGAAGCCTTGATTCGACAACTGTGCAGTGGCGACTTTATGGATACCGCACAAAATGTCGTGTTGGTTGGTGGCCCCGGAACGGGTAAAACGCACCTTGCCACCGCCGTTGGTATTCAAGCAATTGAACAATTCCATCGTCGTGTACGCTTCTTCTCCACGATCGAGCTGGTTAATGCGTTGGAGCAAGAAAAGCAACAAGGTAAAGCCGGTCAACTCGCCACGCGGCTCATGCACGCCGACTTGGTGATCTTGGATGAGATGGGTTATTTACCCTTTAGCCAAACGGGTGGAGCATTGTTGTTTCATTTGATGAGCAAGCTGTACGAGCGCACCAGCATGATCATCACAACCAACCTTAACTTTGCCGAATGGTCGACCGTCTTTGGTGATGCAAAAATGACAACGGCGTTATTGGATCGTGTAACTCATCACTGCCATATCGTTGAGACTGGCAATGACAGCTATCGTTTTAAAGAGAGTTCAAACAAACCGAAAAAGGAGAAAAAAACACCAACTTATCCACAACCAAAACCTGTAAAATAAACCCTTCAAGGTGGGTCAATATTCAACGCAAAAGGTGGGTCAGTTTTAAACGCAAATCAACAGTCTAAGCCAATCCTGAACGGTGTAGTTGCTAACTCTCTTAGTTTGAGCAACAAGTGCTTGAAGATGTCCGGGGAAACCTACAACTGCTGTAGCGTTTCGATTTGAAAACACTTCCTCCACAAGCTGTCGAGAATGACGAATTCCACTATGAATACCGTAACGTGCAATAACACTGTAAAGAAGCTCATCAGGGTAAGGCTTAGGAAAATACGCGAGCATTTTTACCCGCGCTTAAGAA
>CAZAGR010000386.1:0-2710 GCA_964484585.1 uncultured Propionivibrio sp.
TCGCGCGCCTGTTCAAACATTTGAGTTGGGAGAGCCTGATTGTGTTCGACTTCCTTAAGCGCGCACAGCCTGCCCTGCAGACGCGTATCTTCTGCAAGGTAAATGCTGCCCGTGCCGCCCTGTCCGATCTGTTCACGGATCTGATAGCGCTCACGCAGGGTCTCCCCATTCTTTAAAGATTGGGTCAACGCTTCTCCTTTGGGCTTGCTTGCATAAACTCTGCGCGGTCTCGATCAAGCGATATTTTCGGCGTGTATCGCTCAGCATATCAAGACCATATAAAAAATAAAACGTCATGCACAGAATTACGCTTTTCTGCTATATTATAAACGTCTTTGTAAATTATTGAGGAAATGATATGCATCGTGAAGAAGAATACCCTATCCTTGTAGCGCAAGATGGTCCACTCAAAGGTCAGCGTTGGGCGTTAAGCCGCACGTTGATGGTTGGGCGCGACCCCACTTGTGATATCAACGTGCAAGACCGGCAAGTATCGCGCTTTCATGCGCGCATTACGCCCACGCCTGAAGGCGTTACTATTGAAGACTTGGGCAGCAAAAACGGCACAAATCACAACGGCATAGAATTGACCGCGCCTGTCATGTTGCAAGATGGAGACATGCTCGGCATTGCGCTCGCGCAGCAGATTCTGTTTATCACATCCGACGCGACCATGCCGCTTGCAGAAAATGGCGGACGCGCTGGGCGTTTATTGATGGATCAAAAATCGCGTCAAGTGTGGGTAAATCAGCAGCAGGTTTCGCCGCCTTTATCTGCGCAGCAATTCAAGTTGTTGTGGATGTTATATGAAAATCAAGGCGAGGTGATTAACCGCGTCGACCTTGTTTCGACTGTATGGGGCGAGGAACAAACCGCGGGCGTATCCGATCAGGCGTTGGACGCGCTCATCCGCCGCCTGCGCGACCGCATCGCGGCGCTTGATCCGACGCATCAATATATAGACACCGTGCGCGGGCACGGCATCCGCCTCGACAACCCTCCCTTTGGCGAATAAGCATGATATTCTGTTTAAAAAATTCGCTAATTGGATTGATCCCAAACCATTACGCGATTCCGCCCCGTATTCTTGGCGGCATACATACCACGATCGGCGTGATCTACAAGGATATCAATATCCGCACAAGAAGCGTCTAAAACAGCCACGCCAATACTAACCGTTACGCGCAGGGCATTCAAGTTTTCGCCTGAACCCATCATGATTTCCAAAAACTTTTTCGCAGAGTCAAGGTCTGCCCGCTCGACAGATTCTCGCAACCGCTCTGCTGCAAGTACCGCCTCTGCCAATTTTGTGCCCGGAAGCAAAATGATGAATTCCTCGCCGCCGTGCCGCGCAAGCACATCCACATTTCGAATACTTTTTTTACAGCCCTCGGTGACAATTTGCAAAACAAGGTCGCCGACTTTATGTCCAAACGTATCGTTAAATTTTTTGAAGTCGTCCACATCCAACATAATCAGCGAAAGCGGGTCATCATAACGGCGCGAACGCGCAAATTCTCTCTCTGCAATCTCGTAAAATTTACGGCGCGTATATGCTCCAGTCAATATATCTATATCTGCAATATGCTGCACTTTCGCAAATAACTGCGCGTTCTGAATAGCCACAGCAGCATGAGCGGCTAAAAGTTCAAGCAGGTTTTGATCGTCTTTAGTATATGCGTTTGATTCATAAGATTGCGCCGAGATCATCCCTGTCACTTTGCCGTATAGGATCATTGGCACAGCCAAAATCGACTGGGTGGAATCCTCACTCTGTGTAAGAACGATAAAATCAACATTGCTAGCGTTCATTTCATCATTAGAATTAAACAAACAAGGCTTGCCCGCATGGATAATATAAGCGGCCAATCCATGATCAGCTACATAAGGCGCGACGGTTAAGCGGGAAGTCTTCTCGATCGCATACAAAGACCTGACTTGATTATTCGATTCATCATAAGAGCAAATTATAAAGTCGTCGCACGGCATTACCTTAAGAACGGTCTGATAAATAACCTCATATAAATGCTCGATCTCCAGGCTGGCGCTGATGGCATGGGTCGCTTGATACAACACAGCGCGCCTAGCTTCCACCTCGGCAAGCGCCTCTTGTGCCCAAATCCGCTCCAAGGCTCCCGCGCACTGATTGGCAAGCGCCTTAAACGTCTCCAGTCCTTTTTTATCGTATGCCTTTTTTTGATAACTTTGAATGGAAAAAATGCCGATCGTTCTATCCCCGCTGCGTACCGGCACAAACAAATGAGAAAGCGTCCTGCGATTTCCGCCAAATGAGTAGATTTGATCCACTTTTACTGGAGCATCATGCAGCGATATAAATCCATCTTCGTCAATCGCGCGCTGCATATTTTCAGACGGTTTATCCGGCACGGGCGTATCCACTACAGCGCGGATGCCGTCAAGAGTATCCATGGTCAACACGGGGCGAAGTTTGCCTCCCAGCGCAGGATCATACAAGATGAGATAACACGCATCCCATCCAAGTAAATCATTTGCAACTTCCACAATAATCTTCGCGGCAGACTCGGCGTCGGTAGTTGCGCTCAAATCCCGTCCGATCTTTGCAAATGCTTTTTCCAATTGTTGAACCGGCGAATCATTGGTCATATGTATATATAAATATTTTACCAGTCTACTGATACCCTTACAGAACAGATAAATTTGCTACTGCTCATCAAGTAAGGCATAATTT
>CAZAGR010000387.1:0-2708 GCA_964484585.1 uncultured Propionivibrio sp.
ATGAAGGGATCGCCGCCCTTTAGGCGGACGACGCGCTTACCTTCGCGAGCCAGTTTGACCAGAAGATGGTTCAACTGATCTTGTGGCAATGCGTGATTACCCCGCTCCTTTCCGGCGTAGATTTGTTCTACGCCGGGTCGAACTTGCGCAAGGATGACCGGAGAGACCAGGTGGTCATAAACCAGCACATCGGCTTCGGCGATCAATCGCGCTGCTTTGAGGGTCAATAACTCCGGATCGCCCGGGCCGGCGCCGACAAGGTAAACCCAGCCCGGTCGAGCCGCAGCAGGCGATGGTGGAATGGGCGTTGAATCAGTCATGGCGCCATGCTAGCGTATATGCGCCCGTCGACATTGATCGCCGATAAGTTTTCAATCGAAAGCGGTCGCTTGGTGACCGCATTGGTTCCAGATCCGTGGCTATAATCGACAGCAAACAATGTGAGGCAGGTTGAATCAGTCATGTGCGCAATGCCGTTGGAACTTGAACGCAAATTGGGTATCGCCGTTGAGCGGATGCCGGCGTTTCCAAAAAGTGTGCAGAAGATTCTGGAGCTGACGCGCAACATCAATTGTCTGCCCAAGGAACTGGTTGCGGTGATCGAAAAAGATCCGGTCATGACCGTGAAGATCCTGAAGGTCATCAACTCAGCGTATTACAGCTTGCCCAACAAGATCACCTCGGTGGGCCAGTCGGTGGTTTATCTGGGCATCAATACAATAAAAAATCTGGCTCTGGGATTTGCTGCCGTAGGTATTTTGCCGCGCTTGAATTCTGCCGGTTTCGACATTCAACGCTATCTTTTGCATTCCTTGATCGTCGCATCGATTGCTCGCCAACTGGCCACTCTGAAGGCCAAGGGCGAGGTGGATCCGGGCGATTGTTATATAGCGGGTCTATTGCATGATTTCGGCAAGGTTGTGTTTGCCCAGTTCATGGCGGCAGAGTTTCGTAATGCGATGACTCGTGCTGCTGAGCAGGGAATTCCCTTGCATGAAGCTGAACTCCAAGATGTCGGCGCCGATCATGCACTGGTCGGCGCCATGCTGGCCAAGCGCTGGCAGTTTCCCGACGAGTTGGTCAATTGCATTCGCGACCATCACAATCTTGATGCGGAGCCCAGCGCTATGGGCGACTGCCTGCGAACCGCCAACCAGATTGCGCGTCGATTGTCGATTGGCGATAGCGGGAATCCATGGCGTGAGGGGGAATTGCCGGCCGCGCCGCAGCGCTTCGGCGATGATCTCGACGCGACAATCGCGGCACTGGGGGATTTGCAGCGGTTTATCGATGATGCCAATACCTTTGCACAGGTAAGCGGCGACTGATGGAGGATCGCCGATGAAGGTTCGTTTTTGGGGCGTGCGCGGATCGATACCGGCGCCCGGGCCACATACCATCCGCTATGGTGGCAACACGACCTGCATCGAAATCCGAGGTGACGACGGGACGCTCGTGATTCTCGATGCCGGCACCGGAATTTTTCCTTTGGCGCAGTCCTTATTGAAGGAAATGCCGGTTTCGGCCAACGTATTTATCACGCACACGCATTGGGACCATATCCAGGGCTTGCCGTTCTTTACGCAACTCTATATTCCTGGCAACACCGTTCGCATTCATGGTGCATTTGATATCGTTGCGAATCGCGGTATTGAGCAGATCATGGAAGTTCAGCTTCAATACAGTTATTTTCCGGTTCGCGAGGCCGAGATGAAGGCGGGCATAGAGTATGTCACCTTGCGAATCGGTGAGCCGGTGGTGGTGGGAAGTCTGACCGTAACGCCATTGATGCTTAACCATCCTGTCGTCAATTTCGGTTACCGCGTAGATGGCGATGGCAAGTCGGTTTTCTTTACGGGTGATCATGAACCGTGGATCAATATCTATGGCGATTCCGACGAGGGTTATGCCGAGTTTGAGCAGATGATCGCCGCTCAGCAGGCGAACCTGGATGCGGCACTTTCCGGCCTTGACGTTTTGATTGCCGACAGCTCGTATACCGCGGCTGAATATCCCGGAAAACTGGGCTGGGGGCATGGAACCATGGAAGGTAACCTGGCGTGGGCCGAGCGTTTGATGGTCAAGACGCTGGTGTGCACCCACCACGAGCCGACTCGCAGCGACGATGCGCTGGAAAGCGTTTTTGCGGCGGCGCTTGCGTCTTGCAGCTATGTTCCGGGAGTCGGCGGTTCTCCTGCAGTCATGCTTTCGCGCGAGGGGTTGGAGATCAGCCCTTAGACTAGATTTATCGGGACTCCGGTCAAGGCGATCGTCGCTGCCCTTTGAGCTGCCTGACGCCGTGCCGCCAGCGCCGATTTTTTACTTATGACGCCCACACTTGTTTTTGATATCGAGACGATTCCGGATATATGTGGACTGCGTCGATTGCACGCATTGCCGGACGCCTTGTCCGACGGCGAGGTTGCCGAGTTCGCCTTTCAGCGGCAACGAGCCAGGAATGGCAGTGAATTTTTGCCGCATTACCTGCACCGTGTCGTCACTATTTCCTGTGCGCTGCGCAGTGATGAAGGGTTTCGCGTTTGGTCCTTGGCGGCCCCCAAATCGAGTGAAGCAGAAATCGTCCAACGCTTTTTTGACGGCATTGAAAAGTTCACGCCGCAGCTGGTTTCATGGAACGGCGGCGGTTTTGATCTGCCGGCCTTGCACTACCGCGCGCTGATGCATGGAGTGTCGGCTCCGCGATATTG
>CAZAGR010000388.1:0-2701 GCA_964484585.1 uncultured Propionivibrio sp.
TATCACCAGCACCAACTGGCGACAAGTAGTAACGTAATTCACCCTGGCCACTTAGGTTTTTTGCAGAAACCCCAATTATTACGAAAATCAACGCTGGAACGATAGAACACGCATCACTGAGATGACCTGTTCATCGGGCTTTGCCGCCTGTAACCCGGTATTATTTGTGCAGGTGCAATCGGCCTGCAAGGAAATCGCCGAGCTCCATGCTAACGATTAATGACCCCTTACCCCCCCAAAAAAATCCAGTGATCCTGCGGTGAGTATGGCTGGCGCTGATTGGTCTTGTCCAAAAAGGAATCAAACATGAAACTCTACGTCTCGCCACGCGCTCCTAACCCGCGCCGGGTCACCATGTTCATCGCCGAAAAAAACATCAGTGGGATCGAGCAGGTTAACGTGGATATCGGCGCCAACCAGCACAGGAGTGCGGAATTTCTGGCCAAAAGTCCCTTAGCCAAAGTTCCTGTTCTGGAACTCGACGATGGCCGGATGCTTGGCGAGACGCGTGCCATTTGCACTTATCTCGAAGGCCTGACGCCGGAGCCTAATCTGATGGGAGCCACCTTCGACGAACGCGCCTTTATCGAAATGACCGACCGTCGCATGGAGCTTTACCTGTTCAGTGGCATTGCCAACTGGATACGCCATTCTCATCCCGGACTCGCGCCGTTAGAGCAACCGCAGTTCCCCGATTTCGGACAGTCACAGGGCGAGAAGGTACGCACGATTGCACGCTGGCTGGATGGCGAACTGTCACGCCAACCGTTCGTCGCGGGACATCACTTCACCATCGCCGATATCACGGCATTCTGCGCCGTCGACTTTGCACGCGGTCTGATGAAGTTTCGACCGGCTAATGAAGACATGCCGCACTTGGCTGCGTGGCGCGACCGGATAGCCGAACGACCCAGCGCGGAAATGTGACGAGGCTGGAAAATCGACGACCGCCGTCCCGCCACCGCCGATTTTTTTAGCCGGCTGATAAAGCGGATCTGCGCTTGAACCAGGCTACGAGGTCAAAGCAACTCCGGTAAGCCAAACGTAGCAGGAACAAGGTCATCACCGCCTCGGCAAACGTTACCAGGCCGGCCACCAGCGGACCCCAGCGCGTATCGCGCTGATGAAATTTGGCAATGGCGTTGTCGCGCTTGATTTCGATGCTATCGTAAAACGTGGGAACAACAAGCAAGGTCAGGATGGTCGAGGTGATCGTGCCGCCAATGATTGCGACCGCCAGCGGGCGATAAAAATCGCCGCCTTCGCCGGCGCCAATGGCAACAGGCAGCATGCCGGCGATCAGCGCAAATGTGGT
Organism: uncultured Propionivibrio sp.; assembly: GCA_964484585.1. GTDB lineage: Bacteria > Pseudomonadota > Gammaproteobacteria > Burkholderiales > Rhodocyclaceae > JADKHX01. The sequence continues at coordinate 1,316 of CAZAGR010000388.1, forward strand.
CATCAGGATCGGACGCAAACGCATGCGGCCAGCGTACATCAGGGCATCTTCGCGGTCGTATCCCTCGGCCTCGCGCCTGCGTGCACAGTCAAGCAGCAAAATCGCATTTTTGGCCACCAGTCCCATAAGCATAATGATGCCGATGAAGCTCATCAGGTTCAGCGTGCCGCCGGTAAGCATCAGACTGATCACCACGCCGATCAAACTCAGCGGCAACGACATCATCACCGCGACCGGTGCGGTAAACGAGCCAAACTGCATCACAAGAATCAAATACATCAGGGCGATACCCATCGCCAGAGCAATCGCCATGGCACTGAACAGCTCTTTTTGATCGCGAGCGGCGCCGCCCAGTTCAATTCCATATCCGGGAGGAAAAGTAATTTTCTTGGCAATCTTCATCGCATCACTGGTCACCTCCCCGGCGGAACGTCCCTGTGCATTCGCCGAGACCGCAATCATGCGCTTGCCATCCACGTGCTGAATCTGAGATGGACCTTTGCCCATCGTGATGGTCGCGATCTGATTCAACGGAACCATCTGGCCCGTGCCGCTGACATTGATAGGCAGGCGCTCGATGTTCTCCCCGCTCACGCGGTCATCCGGGTGCAAGCGAACGGCCACATCGCGCGATTCGCCTGTTGGATCGACCCAATCGCCGACCTCAACGCCAGCGAACGCGACCCGCAGCGCTTGCGCGGCATCACTCACCGAAATGCCCAAGGAATTGGCCAGGCCGCGGTTGAGCTCGACCTGCAATTCGTCCTTTGGTTCCTGCTCGGAAAGGCCAACGTCGACAGCGCCGGGTACCTGCGCCAACCGATCCTTGAACTCGCCAGCGATAGCGGTCAGTACGCGCACATCCGGCCCTGAGAATTGAATCTGCACCGGTTTCCGGGCGCCATTATTAAGATCATCCAACACCACGTATTCGGCACCAATCAAGCGCTTCATCAACACGCGCAACTCGGACGCGATCGTATCTGAGTCGCGTTTGCGCGTTGCGCTCTTGCCAATGTCGACATAGATGCGACCGCCACCCGCATTGACATTGCTGTTGGTTGCCACCGTTTCTGGCAAGGTACGGGCCAGCGTCGCTGCGGCCTCAACTTTCAACTTTGCATAGCCAAGGCTGGCACTGGAAGGCACCCTGACCTCAATGGCAATTTGTCCAATGTCGGATTTCGGCAAAAAGCTGGATCCGCCAAAGCCTGCTTGCAATCCCAGGGCGGCGACAAAACTGAGGCCGGCAATGAGCCCCATCGAACGACGATGATGTAGCGCCCACGTAATCACATCGCCATAGCGATTGGCTTGCGCGTCAAACCACTGATTGAAGCGCTGCAACTTCAAACTCAAGCCGGTCTTGGGTGCCGTGTGGTGCCC
>CAZAGR010000389.1:0-2690 GCA_964484585.1 uncultured Propionivibrio sp.
ATTCTCTTACGATTCTTATGCGTCTTATCAAACACTTAGACGTGTCAAATTTCTATATCGACGCTTAATGCAGTCAATTCGACGTACCAATTACCTACCAACCGAACCCACAAAGCTTAAAAGCCACCTAATATTTCTTATTAGGTGGCTTTTGTTCTTTAGTCCCGGTTCAGGGTGGTGTCGTCATTGTGGCGGATGAGGCGGGTTTTGAGGATCACACCGATGGCGCCATCGTCCCTCGTCACGAATTCGATGCCGGCTTTGGCCAGCGCACTGACCACCTTGTTGAGGGTCGAGCTGCGACTGTCCGCCAGCCCTCCCTCCATTCGTAGCAACGCAGACATCGAGATGCCGGACGCCGTGAGGAGGTCTTCCCGTCTCCACCCTAGCATCGCCCGGGCGGCGCGAATTTGTCTTCCATCGATCATAACCGACTCCTTGATTGAGTATGGCGAGCCTGTTCTGGTGAGAACATTTATCTGCTCTATTGGATGTATTATACGTCTTTACGGGCGCATTCTATCGTACAATGGACTCCAATTGTTAACGGAGAAAATCCATGCCTGCTCAAACACTGACCGCGGAGTTTCTGGCCTCCCTGCCAGGTCGCGAACCGTCCTCGGGGGCCGTGAGTTACTTCGATACCGAAATCAAGGGTTTCCTGCTGGAACACCGCACCAGCGGCGGAGCGACCTACTATTTCCGCTACCGGGATGCGACGGCCAAGGTGCGGCTGAACCGGATCGGTCGCAGCGATGAGCTTCCTCTGTCTGATGCCAGGGCCAAAGCACACCAGATGAAACAGATGGTGATCGAGGGCGGTGACCCGAAGCTGGAATCACACCGATTCAGGGACGTGCCCACCTTCGGGAAATTCGTGAGTGAGCGCTACCTTCCCTACGCCAAGACCCGGAAGCGTAGCTGGCAAACCGATGAAGCGATACTCCGGCTCCATCTGTTGCTGTCCTTCGGCGAATCTCGGATGAACCGGATCACGCGCTCGGACGTGATAGTAATGCACAACAAGGCCAAAGAAGCTGGATACGCGGCAGGTACCTGCAACCGCTGGCTGGTGTTGATGAAGTTCATTTATAACTGTGCGATCCGCTGGGACCTCCTTCCACCCGATGGCAACCCGTGTGCCGGCGTGGAACTTTTCGAGGACAACGGTGCGCGAGAGCGGTATCTCACGCAAGAGGAAGCCGGCCGGCTGTTCGATGATCTGGATCGACATCCGAACGTGCAGGCAGCGCAGGTGATCCGCTTGCTACTTTACACCGGTGCTAGAAAACGCGAGATCCTGGACGCCAAGTGGGAACGCATCGATTTCATCAGGCGCATTCTCACAGTGCCATTGTCGAAGTCGGGCAAGCCACGCCACATCTCCCTGTCGGATGCAGCAATCGATCTCCTGCGTTCGGTGCCGCGCGACCCGGCGATTCCGTGGGTATTCTACAATCCCAAAACAAAGAAGCCCCTAGCGTCATTCTTCCGCGTCTGGGATTCTCTGCGTAAGAGGGCGGGTTTGGGCGACGTGCGACTGCATGATCTACGCCATTCGTTTGCAAGCTTCCTGGTGAGTTCAGGCCGGTCGCTCTATGAAGTGCAGAAACTGCTCGGTCACCACGATCCCAAGGTAACGATGCGATACGCGCACTTGTCACCCGGAGGATTGATCGATGCGGTAAATGTCGTGGGGAAGTTGGTGGGAGGACGGGCGGTGGCAGCGATTCCATGCACCCCGGTTATCGTATAACACTGTCTCGATCAAATATATTATACTCTGGTAAAACTTTACGGGAGTAGCTATGCTCAATGCTTCACTTCGCCGATCCGGCGGCTCGCTCATCATGACAATTCCGCAGTCTTACGTCGAACAAAATCGTCTTGATGCGGGATCGCGGGTTATGGTCGAAATCAACGGCGCTGAACTAAAGGTCAAGCCAGGGCGCCAGCGCCCCAAGCTCTCGGATTTGCTGGCAGCTACGCCAGAAGGTTTATGTCGTGCCGACGGCTGGGACGAACTGCCTGCCGCTGGGGTCGAGCTTTGATCCCGGAACGGGGTGACATTCTTCATCTTCAATTCGATCCGGCATCCGGCAAAGAGATGCAGGGCAAGCATTTTTGCCTTGTTGTTTCCCCTCGCTCATTCAACGCGCGTTTCCGGTTGGCCATGGTGTGTCCAATTTCAGGGGGCGCCGCTGAAGCTGCCCGCAATAGCGGATTCCTGATTTCTTTAATGGGGTTTGGCTTGCGAACCGATGGCTCCGTTCACGCTCATCAAGTCAAATCTATGGATTGGACAACTAGACAAGCTGCGTTTATTGAGAAGGTTCCAGACGCGGTCCTGCAAGAAGTTCTGGATTGTCTGACCGCTGTCTTTGAGGGCGATTAGCTCTTCGAATCGGTCCGGCGAATAACACCGCAATCATCATCGCTGACCGTATAAATAGCATTCAAGGCGTCGCACATGCCAAGTAAAGGTTCAAGGTCTCAAGCTCCGCCGGATTGAGCTGGGTCAGTCGGGTCTCCCACCCCGGCATCCCGCGGATCTGAACTCCGGGATGGCAAACCCACGGTGCGGGAGGTTGCCGTATGCACATAAGCGTTGGCCAGGGACAGCATCCCGGCAAGACCGCCAGCGATAAGACCCAGCTGCTCGCTATCCACCGGAATCGATACGCCGACCA
>CAZAGR010000390.1:0-2659 GCA_964484585.1 uncultured Propionivibrio sp.
TGGTTGCTCTGCTGGTCGCAATCGGCCTATGGGTGCCTCGCTTGCCAGGCGCTTTGGTGGCTTCAGCAGTGGCGATCAGCACAGCATATGTCTTCAATCTGAGTCAATATGGCATTGCGCTAGTCGGCGATGTGCCATCGGGCATCCCGCAAATGCAGGCGCCTGTGCCGCTTTGGTCAGACATTGCGGCTCTCGCACCCGCGGCCGTGGCAATCGCCTTTCTGGCTTTCTCCGACGGCATCCTGCTGGCGCAAACGTTCGCTGAAAAACACGGGTATGAGGTCAATCCGAATCAGGAATTGCTTGCCTTGGGATCGGCCAATATCCTGGCCGCATTGTGGCTGGGTTTTCCTGTTTCGGCCAGCCAGTCGCGCACCTCGGTTGTGGATGCTGCCGGCGGACACTCTCAGGTAGCGCAGCTGGTAGCTGCCCTTGGTCTGCTGCTATTTCTACTGTTTTTGACAGGACTGATTGCCTGGCTTCCCAAGGTGGCACTTGGAGCGATTCTGATCGTAACCGCATTCGGTATGCTCGAAATGGCTTCTCTGCGCAACCTTTTCAAAATTGATCGTAAAGAGTTCGGTATCGCCATGGGAGTAACGCTTGCGATATTAATCGCGGGCGTCGTTCCCGGAATCATCGCGGGTCTTTTACTGTCGTTGATTTCTGTTCTGGTGGAAATTTCGAGACCCCGCGACGCCGTATTGCGACGTCGCGTCGCCGACGGCAAGTTTCATGATTGTCTTGATGATGAAGAATCGGAAAGCGTCACTGGCGTGATCGTCTATCGACCCTACGCGCCGCTGATTTTTGCCAATGCCAGGTATATTTTTGGACGGATCCGCGAATTGGTTGCAAGAGCCGAGCCGGATCTCGAATGGCTGATCATCGATGCGCAGGCAATTACGGATATGGACGTGACGGCTGCGCAACGATTCCTTGAATTACATCGGGAGTTGCTTGAGCAGGGGGTCGCGATTCAGATCGCCGATGCGCCACGACCGTTTCGTGAAGAGCTGGCCAAAGTTGGACTTTCAGAGACGCTGGGATCCCAACAATTCTTTGTTTCGGTAAAAAATGCAGTCGAGGCCTTCGAGCAGTATATGGCGACGAAACCAACGCCTTAGCCAAGTGCGTCGTTCACCTGCTCATGAAACTCGGCAAGACTCACGGCGTTGCTGACCTCACGCGGCATGGCATCGCGTACCGAAAAGACGCCAAGTATCTTGTGCTGGGCAGTGACGATTGGCAGGTGGCGGAAACCGCGTTCGATCATGATGAGGACGGCGTCGGATACCTTGGTTTCAGGTGTGACGCAGTAGGGGCCACGTGTCATGATGTCCGCCACCAGCGCGGTTTGTGGGTCAATGCCTTTGGCAAGCACCCGTGTCATCAGATCGCGCTCGGTTAGTATGCCAATCAGCTCGCTGTTCTGGTCGATGACCAACACGCTACCGCAATTGGCTCGAGTCATCACGCAGGCCGCCTTGTATATTGTGGCCGTGGGGCCAAGACTGATGACGTGACGTTGTGAGATTGATTGGAAGACAGTCCGTTCACTCATGGTGGCACTCCTCGCAGGTTTGTTGTATGGGTCGGCGACTAACGCAGCGACGCGTTGATTTTCTCGAGCTGCGCTGCTCCCGGGCATAGCTCCGTTTGTTTAAGCGAGTTGAGCGGCGCGTCGCAGGTATTGAGCGCAGTGTGTAAATCGGTCGCCAGCGGATCAAGGTAAAGAAGACCGGTGACCACCTCGCCCAACGCCTGATGCGACTGCATGTAACTCAGGGCCGCCCAACGGTCGGTCGGATCATAGCCCTCATGCAACTTGCGCAGACGCAAGGTCGAACCGTCATGCTGCTGCACGTCGACGACATCGCCGGGCGCATACCGGGTGGTGATTTCTTTGCCCGGGACGATAAAGTCGATGCGGCTGACGGCTTCATTGTGTTGCCGAACGTAACTGTAGCTTTTGGTGCTGCCACCATGATTATTAAAGGTCACGCACGGGCTGATGACATCAATGAAGGCCGCACCGCCGTGGGCCATGGCGCCTTTGATTAACGGAATCAACTGCTCCTTGTCCCCCGAAAAACTGCGTGCCACGTAGGTCGCGCCGAGTTGCAGTGCGATTCCCACCAGATCCACCGGGCTGTCGCTGTTGATAACGCCTTTCTTGCTCTTCGAGCCGCGATCGGCGGTTGGTGAAAACTGGCCCTTGGTCAGTCCGTAGACGCCATTATTTTCGACGATGTAGCACATGCGCACACCACGGCGCATGGCGTTGGCAAACTGCCCAAGGCCAATTGAAGCGGAGTCACCGTCGCCGGAAACACCGAGATAAAGCAAATCGCGGTTGGCCAGATTGGCACCGGTCAGAACCGAGGGCATCCGACCATGGACTGTATTGAATCCATGCGACGCACCCAGAAAATAGTCAGGGGTTTTCGAACTGCAGCCAATACCTGACATCTTGGCCACTTTATGCGGCTGTATATCGAGCTCCCAACAGGCTTCGATGATCGCTGCGGAAATGGAATCGTGGCCGCAGCCGGCGCAAAGTGTGGAAATCCGCCCTTCATAGTCACGCCGCGTATATCCAACCTTGTTGGTGGTCAGGGTAGGGTGATGCAAACGGGGTTTGGCGATGTAGGTCATG
>CAZAGR010000391.1:0-2651 GCA_964484585.1 uncultured Propionivibrio sp.
CTGTATATCCACTAATGGAAGAGTATCTTTTATCAATCGTAATATCTGACAACTGGTTCACCCCACTGAATAGGCTCACTTTTGAGAATTTGGTCACCCCTGTCATAAATATAAACTGCAGATTGGCGTCCTGCTCTTTTAAAACGGAATAAATGTTTTTCAATCCATCTCGTAATTCTTTGGCTATTGACAGTTCACTAATATTGTCTAATATAGGTTTATCATATTCGTCCACTAAGACCACTACCCTTTCCCCATATTTCTCTCTTGCACCCTTTATTAATTCAGCAAATCTGCCACTAATACTTTTAATTACGGTAGTAACTCCAAGATTTTTTTCATTTAAAAAAAGAATTTCATGAATTTTTTCATCTAAATCTTTCCGACTATTCAACATACCCCCTGCAAAATCAAGTTTGATGACTGGATATTTCTTTGTCCAATCCCATTTGTCGTAAATATACAGACCCTCAAATAACTTTTGATTTCCTTCAAAAATCTCCTTTAAGGTGTCCACAAAAAGACTCTTTCCAAAACGGCGTGGACGAGATAGGAAGAAACGACCCGGCGTATTAATAAGATTAAATGCATATTCTGTCTTATCGACATAAATACCGTTCGATTCCAATAAAAGACTTAACGTACTTATCCCTAAGGGAAGATTTTTTAGGGCCATTTCAAAATATTTACTTAAAGATACGTCCTTTTTAGAGACGATGCATATATACCCGTTCCGTAGAGACGCTGATTTGAAAAACTCACAATGGTAACTTTGCTAAATCTGTGTATGAGAGAACAGTCCTCCCTTGACTTCTTTTCTCCATCTGATTTCCAGCATAGATGACATAGCCGCCTTCTGAGCCTGTCAGTTTTTGCCAATAATTTAGCCCTTTGAAAAAAGCAGGAGTTACCGTTTGGCCAGCTTTTACTTCTATCGGAATCAATTGCTCCGCTTGATCAATCAATAGGTCGAGTTCATTTCCCGCGCTATCTCGCCAAAAAAAGAGATTAGATGATTTGGCTTGATTGAATCTTCTTTTTATTAAATCGAGGATGACAAAATTTTCAAATAATGCACCCCTAAAGGATTTTAATTCAAGTTGTTTGCTGTTTTCTATACTTAAAAGTGCGGCGGCCAGACCTGTGTCATAAAAATATAATTTAGGCATTTTGACCAACCGTTTATTGAAATTCTTATGGTATGGTGGCAAGCGGAAGGCAACAAACGTCGTTTCAAGAATGCCAATCCATGTATTTATGGTTTTTGCATCTACCCCCACTTCAAGTGCTAAACTATTCATATTGAGCAATTGACCTACCCTTCCGGCACAAAGCCTTAGAAATCGCTCAAAAGTCAGTAAATTATTGATGTTTTTGACGAGACGAACATCCCGTTCTATATAGGTTCTGATGTAATTTGCATACCAGGTATTAGGATCGATTGCTTCTTTATACAAGCCAGGATAGGCTCCTCTCACTAATAATTCATTACAACTGGTATGTTGTTCTCCAATTTCGTCTAATGTTAACGGCAACAAGGTGAGATATGCTATGCGCCCAGCTAAAGATTGTGAAATACTCTCCTGAAGCAAAAAATTATTCGAGCCCGTGATGATAAATAGTCCATTTACTGGAGATTCATCGAGTATTTGTTGTAGATAGGAAAAGAGCGCAGGTACCCGCTGTGCTTCATCAAAAATAGCGCCATCCGGGTAATTTGACAAAAAACCTCTCGGATCTTCTGTTGCAAATAATCGCGTATCTGGATTTTCAAAATTAACATACACCTTTTCCGGGAAAACAAACTTTGCCAGCGTCGTTTTACCTGATTGCCGGGGTCCGATAATCGCTACTGCTTTAAATTGTTGGGCCAAAAATTGAACTTTAGTCGTTGCTGTTCGAAAAATCATGGCTTTTTTATGCAATATAGGATTTAGATTCCCGAATTGCAAGCTTTTAAAGCATCGGATAAAAGGGAATCTTCAATATTAGCTATTGAAATATCTTTAAAATCCATAAAAAATACCACCTTATATTGTTAATCCTGCGTATTCCTAAAATACTGTGCCCTTGGCGGCAAAAATGTTTTATTGTTCTATTTGGCCCTGGCGACATAATCCTATAAACATGTGACCCCTCTGGGGTCATTTTTATACTATACATTTAGGAATAAATATTACCGCCAAACACTGCGAAACACTGCGCCTGAACGCTGCGTACACCGCGTTAACACCCCCACCGCTCGAACTCCAACGCTCGACCTAACGCTCACAGCAGACAGTTGTTTGAATAAGAATTTTCAGGATGTCGATATTACTATGTATTAACACCTCCCTAATCCTCGACATCCTGATCCAAAATTATTTACAGTAAATATTCCCTCAAAACACCCATATCCCAAAAAATACATCGGGCACCTATGATGGTGAACCTACTAGGCACTCAATCTTCGGTGGAAATTATGCGCACAAATCATCAGGTGTTGTCATCCAAAAATTCCATGCTGGAATAACATTTCATCAAAAATAATGACCATCTTCTTTTGTCAAAAGCCCGGATTTATCCGTAAATACCCTATAATTCTGCCCTTTCCCACGCTGAAATACCCTTTTTAGATGCCGAAAAAACAACCCCCACCCCTGTAATGGGTT
>CAZAGR010000392.1:0-2639 GCA_964484585.1 uncultured Propionivibrio sp.
TGGTGGGCATGGCGCAAGTATTGGCAAAGCGCGATGCACCTGTGCGCATGTTGTTTGGTGCCAGATCGCTTGCTGAATTGGCGTATCTTGAGCCGCTTCAAAGCGTTTTAAAAGACCATTTAAAGTCAGCCATCGCCGAAAAAGGCGAATTTATCGACTTTGATGCTGAAATTGCGAAGTTGCCCCCAAAAGCCTTGATGTATATATGTGGTCCTGTACCCATGCTGGACGCGGCTCGCAAAGCGTGGACAAAAGCAGGGCGACCGTTGGCTGATTTGCGTTATGAAACCTTTGGCAGCAGCGGGCGCTTTGCGCCGCAGGCATTCAGGGTCAAAATTCCGCGCCACAACTTAGACATCATCGTTCCAGCAGACCATGACCTGTTGGACGAGCTAGAACTGGCGGACGTGCAAACCATGTACGACTGCCGACGTGGTGAATGCGGATTGTGCGCGATGGATGTGTTGTCCGTCGATGGCGACATTGACCACCGCGATGTGTTTTTAAGCGATGAAGAAAAGGCCAGCAACAAACGCATTTGCGTCTGCGTGTCACGGGTCTTAGGGGAAATCACGCTGGATTCTGCCTACCGCGCGGACTAACTAGATTGCCCCAGATTGATGTAAATACCAATACCTTATGCTTCGAATGTAACTACACTTACTTTTATCAACCCTAGGAGACAATATTATGAAATTTAATACCTTAGCCAAAGCAGTTTCAGTTGCTACCCTGTCAATCATGGCAAGTGCCGCCATGGCGCAAGAGGTGACCCTCAAATTCCACCACATCTGGCCGGCTGCCGCGATGGCGCCTACCCGTGTGATTGCGCCTTGGTGCGACAAGGTGGCGGCTGAGTCGAATAACCGCATCAAATGTCAAATGCTGCACGCCATGTCTGGCGGTGGCACACCGCCGCAACTGGTTGACCGCGTTAAAGACGGTGTCGACGACCTCACCATCACCCTGCCAGGCTACACGGCGGGTCGCTTCCCAGCGATGGAAGTGTTTGAATTGCCCTTCATGACAAATTCTGCTGAAGCCGGCGGTTCAGCTGCATGGGAGTACCTGCAAAAGCACGGACTCAAGGAGTTTCCGGGCACCAAAATTTTGGCTACGTGGGTTCATGACGAAGGCTATATCCACACCAGTGCCAAGCAAGTCAAAACATTGGACGACTTCAAAGGCCTGAAGATGCGTGCCCCGACCCGCCAGACCAACAAACTCTTGGCCAAACTGGGTGCTACGCCTGTAGGCATGCCGGTCACGGGTGTGGCGGACGCATTGTCAAAAGGCACGATTGATGGTTTTGCGCTTCCATGGGAAGTCATTCCTGCTTTCAAGCTGCATGAAATGACCAAATTTCACACGCAAACTGACCCTTCGCGCCCCGCACTCTACAGCGCAGGTTTTGTATTTGCCATGAACCAAGCCAAATACGACGCACTGCCGGCTGATCTGAAAAAAGTCATCGACAACAACAGCGGCGCTGGTTTGTCCCGCCAAATCGGCAAAATCTGGGATGAAAGTCAAACGGTGGGTCGTAAGGCCGCTGCTGACCGTGGCAACACCATCATGACGCTCTCGCTGGCTGAGACGGACAATTGGATCAAAGCCTCAGCTCCTTTGAACGACGAGTGGGTGGCTGATATGGACAAGCGTGGCTTAGCTGGCAAGCAAATGCTGCAAGATGCGCGCGATTTGTTGGTCAAGCATCGTAAATGAGCACCGTAAATAAGCGCCACAAATAAGTTTTTTATGTTGAACGTGTTGCGGCCACTGACATGGTGGTTTGCGGTGGTCGGCTCGGCCATCGCATTGGCAGTCGGTGTGATGACGACTGTCAGTGTGGTGGGCAGGGCGTTTTTTAAATCGCCTATCCAGGGCGATATTGAGCTGACGCAGTTGGGTATTGCGCTGTCCATCTCCTTGTGTATACCGTGGTGTCAGTTGCGCGGCGCCAATATTATTGTGGACTTCTTCACGCAAAATCTTTCTACCAAAAAACAAGGTTTTTTAGACGCGATAGGCGCAGTTTTGGTGGCGCTGATGTGCTTGCTACTAGCATGGCGCACGGGCGCAGGCGCACTAGCTGTGCGTGAGGCGCAAGAAAGCTCCATGATCCTCGGTTTGCCCATGTGGTGGGCATATGCGTCTTTGGCACCCGGTTTGGCGTTAGGCGGCTTGGTTGCTTTGGTGCAAGCGTGGATGCGTTTGACGGATCAAGCGCTTGTAGATGCTGACAATGATGCCCAAGGAGAGCCGTCATGACGCCCACACTCATTGGTCTGTTGATGTTTGGCGGTATGCTGATGCTGATGGCCGTGCGCGTGCCGATTGCTGCGGCCATGTTCATCCCTGGTGCACTGGGCTACATGACTATCAGCGGTGACGTAGCGATGCTTAATCTGCTCAAAGGCAGCGCAGTAGCGCGTTTGACTGTTTATGAGCTCAGTGTCATCCCGCTGTTTTTGCTCATGGGGCAGTTTGCCACGCAAGGTGGCTTGAGCCGTGATTTATTTCGTGCAGCGGCTGCCTTTGTCGGACATATACGCGGTGGTTTGGCGATGGCAGCCATCATGAGCGCGGCGGCATTTGGTGCGGTGTTTGTGCTGGAAGCGGGGTTGTTTGTCGTGGCG
>CAZAGR010000393.1:0-2625 GCA_964484585.1 uncultured Propionivibrio sp.
GGTCGCTTCCCAGTCTCAACCCGCCGGTGGTTTCCCAGCGGTTTGGCAACTTGCTTGTGAGTTTTTCACAGGCGCTGAATAGTCCTCCGAGTCTTAATATGCCAGATCGCACGAAGCGAACGTTTTCGCGTTACCAATGCTCACGCCGCACAGAGTTCGAATCGAACTTGTCTTCCCAAAGCAGCGGCGGCTCCAGCAAGCGTCGTCAGCGTCAGACTCGTATCGGTTTCATCCAGTAGTCGATTAAGCGCGGCACGACTCGTGTGCATCTTTTTAGCCATCGCCGTTTTGGTCAGCTTTTGCGAGGTCATTTCCTCTTGAATCTGCCACGCAATGACACGCTTCACCGCGATGGCGGTGACTTCCTGGAGCATGGCTTCTTCAGCCAGAAAATCATCAAGGCTGCTACCAACATGGGGATTAGTCATTTTCGTCTCCTGAGCAATTTCAATCGTTCTTTGGCAAGGTCCAACTCCGGCTTGGGTGTCTTTTGTTGTTTCTTGATAAACGAGTGAAGCAACACCATCACATCGTTCTCGATCACAAACAAGGTTCTCGCGATACGACCATCGAGCTTTGTTCGCACTTCCCATATCCCGCCACCAATATGATCCACCAAAGGCATTCCAAGGGGCCAGCCGAACTGCACGGTCTTGAGATCTTCGCCAATTACTTTTCGGTCGATGGCCGGAAGAGAGCGAAGCCAATCACGCACCGGCTCTGCTCCCGCTTCGGTAAGAAAGAATCGGACATCGAGAATTGGCGTTCGTTGCATACGCGAAGTGTATCACTATTGGTACGTCAGACAGTGCCCCACGGAAAGGAACACCATCAAACTCCGATTTACCCACAAGGAGTTAAAAATGGAAACGGCACAACTACTAATCCCGTGGAACAAGGGCAAGCTTGTCGGCCAGAAGTCGCCCCTGAAGTTGCAGGAAATCTACGCCATTCGGACGCGCCTGCAATTGGCGCAGCAATACCGTGAATTGGCCATGTTTGATTTGGCGATTGATAGCAAACTGCGAGCGTGTGATCTGGTCAATCTGCGCGTTCGGGATGTCTCGCACGGAAATACGGTTGCTTCGCGTGCCATGGTGATGCAGCGCAAGACCAAGCGCCCCGTTCAGTTCGAGATCACCGAGCAAACCCGGACGGCGCTAACAAACTGGATCGGCCGAGCCCATCTGAAATCGGATGAGCATTTGTTTCAAAGTCGCTTGCACGACTCACCGCATCTTTCTACCCGACAGTACGCGCGCATTGTGCACCGATGGGTCAGCATGATCGGCCTAGATACGACCGGCTACGGGACCCACACTATGCGCCGGACTAAGGCGACGCTGATCTATCGGCGCACCAAAAATCTGCGGGCAGTTCAACTCCTACTTGGTCATTCCAAGCTGGAGTCGACAGTGAGATACCTCGGCATCGAAGTTGATGATGCATTAGAGATTTCAGAGCAAACCGATATTTGATCGGCACCACCGGTCAGTGCGTTTGCCCTGGCCGGTGATCCCAGAAAGTCGTCAAGTGGGCCAGAATTGCGATTGGCTGCAACCTCTTCGCCGCGCTCCCACACCGTCATTCAATCTGAGCGTCGGCTCTCGGCAAAGTCGAATGAGTACTACAGACTGAAAGCCGAAGTAGCTTATTGCGATCTGCCTTCTCCAAACTGGGCAGTCAAGGCTGCTAATCGGGGTCGGCTTTGTAGTGCTGAAACCGCTATTCCAAGCAATTGCCCATGGCCACATTGAGTCGGCCATTTCGCTCGCAGGCTGACGTTCAAAAATGGATGTCGAATCTGAAGCCAAATGTATAACTTCGACTTTGCCTGTCGACGCAAAACGCCGTACACAAATCAATCCGAGAAACGATAAGTATTCTTCCCGGCAGCTTTGGCTTCATACATGGCAGCATCGGCATTTTTGAGTAAATCATCAGCCGAAGCAGTTTCCTTTGCCTTGAAGGCAATTCCAATGGAGGTTCCAACGTGGGCAACTTTTCCGTCAAAATTCATCGGGGCATTTATCTCTGCAATGACACGCGAGGCAATCATGGTGACGTTGTCGCGGCTTTCAGGGTTGTCTAGCAAGATGACGAACTCGTCTCCCCCAAGGCGCGCTACGGTGTCAGATGGTCGAACCAAACCCACCAGACGAGTGGAAGCAGTCTTTAGCACCTGGTCACCCATCTCATGGCCCCATGTGTCATTGACCAATTTGAATCCATCCAAATCGAGAAACATGATTGCAATGTGGCGTGGATCACGGGCAGACATGGCGATCAACTGAGCAACACGCTCCATGAGGAGTGATCTGTTCGGCAAACCTGTTAAACCGTCGTGCAGGGCCATGTGCCGCGTGCGTTGTTCTCGCTCCCATTGTTCGGTGATGTCGGCAAATACACCCACATAGCGAGTGACCTCACCGGCTTCGTCGCATATCGCAGAAATGGAGAGTCGCTCTAGATAGATCGAGCTATCTTTTCGTTTGCTCCAAACATCACCTTTCCAATTATTCTTGGCACGCAATTCCTGAAACATGGCTCCAAAAAAAGCCGCGTCATGTCTCCCTGAGTTCAGGATGCGTGCATTCTGTCCGACAGCTTCTTCTGACGTATAAC
>CAZAGR010000394.1:0-2587 GCA_964484585.1 uncultured Propionivibrio sp.
ACAGGAGCAGGGGCATCCTTGTGCATTGCTTCTTGTGCGGCGTGTTCGCCGCCAAGATCCACCGGCCCGCTCTGTGTCATTACCCACAGAGCCAATGCCGCGAAGACGATGAATCCAACAATCAGTTTCCACATAATGATGCTCCTTTGTCTGCTTGATTAGCTTGAATGATAGACGTCGCTGTCTTTGGTTTCTTTGACGAACAGCGTGCCGACTACCAGCGTGATGCCGGCGATCACTATCGGATACCATAAGCCACTGTATATATCGCCTTGCGCCGCCACGATAGCAAAACTGGTTGCGGGCAGGAAGCCGCCGAACCAGCCGTTACCAATATGGTAAGGCAATGACATTGAGGTGTAGCGAATCCGCGTCGGGAACATCTCGACCAGCATCGCGGCGATTGGCCCATAAACCATGGTGACGTAGATCACCATAATGGTCAGGATCAATATCAGCATGGGCTTGTTGACCTTGGCCGGATCAGCTTTGGCTGGGTAGCCCGCTTCTTTAATGGCCGTGCCCATCTGCTCCTTGAAGCGCACACCATCTTCTTTTGCCGTGGGTCCCTTGGCGTCATAAGAGTCGATCACCTTGGCGCCAAACTTGACCTGTGCGACGGTTTGCCCCGGAGTCTCAATGTTGGTGTAGTTCAGTCCATTCGCTGCGAGATAGGCTTTGGCCACATCGCAGGTGGAGGTGAACTTCACTGTGCCTGTCGGGTTGAACTGGAACGAGCATTGTGCCGGATCTGACACCACCACGATCGGGCTGGTTGCCTGAGCACGGGCAAGATCCGGATTGGCATATTCGAGCAAACCCTTGAACAGTGGGAAATAGGTCAGGATGGCAATCAAGCAGCCGGCCATGATGATGGGCTTGCGGCCGATCTTGTCTGACAGCCAGCCGAAGAAGATGAATCCTGGCGTACCGAGTACAAGGCTGATCGCAATCAAAATGTTGGCTGTGGCACCGTCAAGGCGAGCCATCTTCTCAAGGAAGAACAGTGCATAGAACTGACCGGTGTACCAAACGACGGCTTGGCCGGCAGTCAAACCCACCAGAGCGAGGATAACAATCTTCAGATTTTTCCACTCTCCGAAAGCCTCGGAAATTGGTGCCTTGGAGACTTTACCTTCGTCTTTCAGTTTCTGGAAAGCGGGCGACTCGGACAGTTGCAGACGAATCCACACCGAGACCGCAAGCAGCACGATCGAAACAAGGTAAGGTATGCGCCATCCCCACTTGGCGAATTCATCTTCACCCACAGCGGTACGCGTGCCCAGAATGACCAGCAGTGCCAGCATCAATCCGATAGTCGCTGTAGTTTGAATGAAACTGGTGAAAAAGCCGCGGCGACCATCCGGCGCGTGTTCTGCCACGTAGGTTGCCGCGCCACCGTATTCGCCACCCAGTGCCAGGCCTTGCAACATGCGCAGGCTGATGAGAATAATCGGAGCGGCAATGCCGATGGCTTCATAGTTAGGCAAAAGGCCAACTACGAAGGTTGATATGCCCATGATCAGGATGGTGATCAGGAACGTGTATTTCCGTCCGACCAAATCGCCCAGACGACCGAACACCAACGCGCCAAACGGACGAACTGCAAAGCCCGCAGCAAAGGCCATCAAGGTAAAGATAAGACGGGTTTGCTCGTCCAGCGAGGTAAAGAAGTTTTTGGCGATAACAGCCGCCATGACGCCGAACAGATAAAAGTCATACCATTCAAAAATGGTACCGAGTGACGAGGCGAAGATAACCTTCTTTTCCTCGGCAGTTATGGGTGCGACTGCGGTGTTGCTGGCCATTTTGACTCCTTCAATTAGTAGGGAAAACTGTCGCTAAGGATTTCTGCCGTTGCGCAGCTCGGACGGAAGTTTGTGCGCGATGCCTTACATCGGACTGACTGCAGGCTTACCGAAACCTTACGAAAGCCAGAATTGGCAAGGCTTGCAACCCGATGAGTACCAGGAGCCAGGTTGATTCCCATCCATAAAAAAGCGCTCGCCAGCCAGCCGTCAGCGGGTCGTAAGCAAGTCGTAAGCTTTTACGGCTCACAATAGGTGCGTCGGGAATCCGCCAGCGTAGCCTTGGCGGCATTGTTGTATAAGAAATGCACGGAGAATTCACATCATGCAAACAACAAGAGGAGATACAAGATGCAACTAACTGAGCGTCACAAGCAATACTGGAATATCAACTTGAAAGTGACAGGCATCTTGCTGGCGATCTGGTTTGTCGCCACTTTTGTAATGGGTTGGTACGCCCGAGAGTTGAATGAGTTTACCTTCCTCGGCCCCTTGGGCTTTTACATGTCGGCGCAAGGTTCTTTGATCATTTACGTCGCGATCATTTGGTACTACGCCCGATTTATGAACAATTTGGACAAAGAATATGGCGTCCATGAAGGGGAGCTCGACTAATGACTACTCAGACTGTTTCCCATTCGCAATTCCTCGCCAACCTGAAGAAGTACTACACCTTCTATACGGGTGGCTTCCTCGCGTTCATCGTCTTCATTGGCATCCTTGAACAAATGGGTGTGCCGAACAAGATTCTCGGCTACATATTTTTGTTTGCCACGATC
>CAZAGR010000395.1:0-2577 GCA_964484585.1 uncultured Propionivibrio sp.
CCTCGGCCGCAGAGTGCCGCGTACCTCGCCCCCATTGGATGTTGATGCGGTCCATGACCGCCATGAGCTTGGTGTTGTCGCGCGCCGTTGAAAACATATCCGGCTGCACCGTCGAACCATCGCTGAGGTCCATCAGCGTGATTCCCGCCTATACGTTTCACGAAATTGTTTCACGGACGATTGTCGAATTTCAGATTCAAATCGTGGACACCCTTCAACCACTCAGAACCCTCGTCAATACTGGCTTTTTCGCCGGTACGACTCAATTTGACCGGACACTACTGAAGTGGATTGACCAAAAAGCGGATGACGGAATTCCACGTCTTGGCATCGACGTGATCCATCCAGTCATTGTGCTCGGCATTGGGCACCAGCCAACGCCGCTTGGGTTGGTGAAGTAGATCGAAAAGCGACATTCCGAGCGGTGCAGGAATGATGCTATCGCGTTCGGCAATGATCACGCCGATCCTTCCTTGAAATCGCTGCAGATTCTGGCTGCTGTCATAACGATCACGGAGTAACCACCGCACCGGCAGCCACGGGTAATGATGCCGGGCCACCGACACCAGATCGTTCCACGGAGTAATCAACAACAGCGCATCCGCACTGGTGGTTGCTGCGATGGCGGATACCACGCCGGCACCCAGCGATTCGCCGACAATGATCAGCGGACCCGGAAATGTCGCGCGAACACGCGCAATCAATGTGTTTGCATCGGACACGAGAGAGGATTCCCCCAACACCCCTTCCCGTGAGCTATAGCCAGGATATTCGGCGAGAATCACCCGCAAGCCACTTGATGCAAACGCATCGGCGTACCACACCCGGTCACCGGCATGACCAGCATTGCCGTGGAACAGGACCAGTGTTCCAACTGGTGAAACGTCCGGCGTACGGATGAGGCCAAGATAACCCTCCGCACTCGGAAAGGGGGCGAACCCGTGGACACGTGATTGCGCCACGACTTCATCCATCGTCATTCGTTGGGGGTAGTACAGCAGGCGATCACCGAGACTCAAAACCACTCCTACAAGAGCGAACAACACAAGCAGGCCAAAGCCATGGCGCGCCCAGCGGAAACGGTGGGATCGCACAATATCAACGATGGGCAACAACGTCATAATGACCTATCGTGAGCCGTTTCCACAGTAGTGCAATCCGTGGCGAACTGGCAACAGCATCGCAGTCAACAAAAATCGCTTGAACGTCCTCATTATCTGACTATCTCGTGAGTTGGTGCTGATAGCACGCCGTCGTTGGCAGACCACACGACGCTACAGCTTCTGCGTCCCATTTACGCCCCACAATCCCCAAAAACCCTTGCTGCTAGGGGTGTTCTGGTTCCGATCACAGGATTCGAACCCGATTCAATCAGCTCGCGCGGAAGTGAGCTTCTCTCTTTTTTCGTCTTCCAACCAATGCTGATGCCCATCAGGTGTGCTATCATTTGTCACATCTGGAGAGAATGTGCCCAAATATCGCAAGGAAACTCTGCTCGAACAAGAGCGATTCGAACTCAAACCAAAGTCCGGCGGCGGGTTGCTGAGCTACGAAGTGTGGGGCTATAGGGAACCGGGCAAGACCGTGGTGACTCGCTACAGTTTGGCGTATATCAACCATGCAATCTTTCAAGGAGACAACGGCCGCGTTCTCGGATTCGACAATGCCCACGGATACCATCATCGGCATTTCATGGGGAAAATCGAAACGGCTGACTTTGTGAGTTACGAGGCAACGCAGAAACGGTTTCAGCAGGAGTGGTTGGAAGTCGTTAAACAGGCTAAAGGAAGTATGTCATGACCAAGATCGTAATTCGTACCGATGACGTAGCCGGCTTCTTTGATCGCGCAAAGAATGCTGCTAGGCGTGCGGACCAAGGTGGAGCATTCGATGGCAAAGTCACCCTCTCGTTCGAAGACCCGCAAAAAATGTTTTCGGTGCTCTCGGAATCGCGTCGTCGGCTAATGGTCGAGGTAATGAGGGAACCCAAAACCATCAGTGAGTTGTCGCTTCGCTTGCACCGAAACCGTTCGGCCGTAACCAAGGATGTAGGTCTGCTGGAAAAAGTTGGGCTTGTCGTATCCCAGCGTCTGGCCAATCCGGGGCACGGCATTCAAAAGCTTGTTCGATCAGTTGCCCCAAAAATTGAGATGGTGGCAACTCTGGGCTAACCGATTGACAGTAAAGTGTTTTGATGAACTGCAATATCCATAACGCATATTCTGATATTCAGAGACGGTTAGCGATGGCGTACCTCCTGCCCCGCCACCTAGTCTTAGGTGGTTGATATATAAGTACTTTTTTGGCCAAAGAGCCCGCCCAGTGCGGGCTCTTTGGCTTCTGACCATTCTCTGTTTTCGTCTTTGCGACCAAATACCCGCGTGTATTACGGCTTTTCTCTGTTGGCTATTGCGCGGGTAGCACTTTCGGCAACCTGATCGACCGCCGATTTAGGAAAGCGAGACGAAAAATCGGCATTCTTTAGCCTCTTGTTGCTACCCTTTTCCAAGAAATGGTGGGGAATGTCAGGGGCGTTCTGAAAGTCACCTGAACTTGGCGGTTTGAAATTGGTGGATT
>CAZAGR010000396.1:0-2576 GCA_964484585.1 uncultured Propionivibrio sp.
CGTTCATGTCGTTCAAAAAGGGTAACCTCGCTATCAAGTCCAAGAGCCCATGCGGTCGCCAATCCCGCCATACCGCTACCGATAATCGCAATCTTTTTAGCCATTGGGGCATCCTACAACAGCATGAACGGCAAGTTGGCAACCGATATTTTTGGCGATGAGTAATTTCAAACTTATGGTTGCAATCACGGCGTGGTTTCGCGCTTTTCGTCTGCCGGCCCAGCTTAATTTAGTATTTCCCATGCTGGTTGGACTGACTCAGTACGCGCCGTGTGGAACTGCCTTTCAGGACCTGTCGCTGCTACGTTCTCTGGGAATCTCGTTGCTGCTACAAGCGATGATCATGTATTCCAACGAGGCCAGCGATGCCGCTACCGATGATCCATCCGCGCGAACGATCATTTCAGGGGGGGCGGGTGTTGGCGCGCAAGGCCTGATCACACCAGTCGCATTGCGACGTGCCGCAATCCTCAGCGGCGGATTTGGATTGCTTGCGTGTTTGTCCATTGGCGGTGGTGCGCTTGGCCTCATGTGGCTGATCGCCGCAATGTTGGTTTGGGCTTACGACGGCCGCCGTTTTCAGTTATCGCGGCATCCGTTGGGTTGCCTCGTTCAAGCCACTGGAGTCGGGATTGTCGCGCCATTATTGGCCGGATGGTCTGTCGTGTCGCCTGTTTCGCTAGCGTGGCCGGGAGTTTGGATGGGAGCGTGGCCGGCTTTATCGGATTGCATTTTGGGCCTGTGCCTGGGTTTCTCTGGGCATATTCTTACGGCTTTGCCGGACGCGGTGCTCGACCGCCGCGTGGGTAAAGTGACCATTGTTGTACGTGTTGGTGAAAACGCCGCTTTTCTGCTGATGCTTGCGGGCTTGACTTGCGCGAGCGCTATATTGCTCTGGCAATCATCATCGGATTCGTGTTCGACCGCGGACTCTTTGCTTTGGGCGAATCGTGCTGGCTGTGTTGCCGTCGCCAATTTTCTGTTGTTTGTTGCCTGGAGGTTACGCTGCGTCAGCAGCGTGAGGCTAGCGGGGCTGAGCCTTGAGCTTTGGCTCAGCGGGTTTGTTTCAGCTGTCCTTTGGTTCGTCTGGATATCCCGCTGATTTTTCCATCGATGTTTCCGAGCTTGGCACAAGCAATTTTTTCCAACCCATCTGGCCGGCAAACGTGGCGAAGGTATCGGTTGGCGGCGCGGCGATGGTCAGCATTTGGCCAATGCGTGGGTGGTGAATGGTGATTTGCGTGCAGGCCAGTAGCAGTCGATCAACTCCAAAGTGTTGTTGGAAAAAGCGGTTGTGTTTGCCCTTGCCCCACGTGGCGTCGCCGATGATGGGATGGGCAATGTGTTTCATATGTCGGCGCAATTGATGCTGGCGGCCGGTAACTGGCTGCAATGCCACAAGGGCGTAGCGAGCGCTGGGGTAGCGGTCAACGGCCACAGGAAAGTCGGCGCTGGCGAGACGGCGATAGTGTGTGAGTGCAGGCAGCGCTTGCTGCTGTTCAACTGTCAGAAGGCGCCGATAGTTATCGGTCTGACGCGATAGGGGATGGTCAATCGAGCCACACTCGTCTGGCCAGCCGCGAACCACGGCGACATAGTGTTTGTCGACCTGGTGGCGCTCGAATTGCAGGCTGATTTCGCGGGCGCTTTGGCTATCGAGGGCAAATAGTAAAACGCCTGAGGTTCCTTTGTCCAAGCGATGCAGTGGATGAACTCGCAGGCCGATCTGGTCGCGCAGCAGTTGCACGGCAAAGCGGGTTTCATGGCGATCGATATCGCTTCGATGTACCAGTAGTCCCGAAGGTTTATTGATAGCGACGAGTTGTTCGTCGCGATACAGAATATCGAGCACGCTGGACTCAGATGAAAGCGCGCTCAAATGCGCTGAAGCCGGCGTGAGCCGGCTTCAGATTTTCCCGCACAAGCGGCACGAGCAAAAAAACAGACCTATTTTTTAGGCTTGTCTTGTTTGGGTGGCACCGCGAATCCACCCGCCGGTGCTGCCGGTGCTTTTTCTTTCTTGGGTTTCTTTGTTTCCTTATTGCCGCGTAGTTGCCCTTTTGCCATGATTTTCTCCTTTGGGAATTACCGCTGTTAATCTTAACGGTTATTCAGACGCGGTGGGGTTCCGGCATCACGATATTGACTTCAAGCACCTCGTAATTGTCTTTTCTTTCCAGATTGACGCGAATATCGTCCGGGCCGACTTTGACATATTTTGAAATCACCGCGATGAGTTCCTTTTGCAGTGCCGGCAGAAAGTCGGGTGCCGCGTCAGCACCACGTTGATGGGCAATGACGAGAGTCAGGCGCTCCTTGGCCAGCGAGGCTGATTTCGGTTGCTTGCCGCCGAATATTTTCTCGAGCCAGGACATGATCAGCCTCCAAATAAGCGCTTGAGCAGGCTGCGCTTCTCAAAATCGACAAATCGCATCGGACGCTCTTCGCCGAGGAAGCGGGCGACGACGTCCAGATAGGCATCGGCAGCCTCGGATTCCTTGCTGTGGATTACCGGCGCGCCCGCGTTGGATGCCTGCAACACGGTTTCAGACTCCGGAATGACCCCCAGCAGCGGC
>CAZAGR010000397.1:0-2564 GCA_964484585.1 uncultured Propionivibrio sp.
AGGCTGGCCAGCACCGCTGCGGCCAGACCTTTGGGCGCGAGCATCGAGGCGATGGCCGAGTCGCGCAGCGAATACCCCGCCCCGGCAAAGACAAAGCGCGTGAGCACAATGCGTATCAGGAACACCAGCACCATCATGCCTAGGGCCACCAGCGCCAAGACCGATTCACTGAACTGGATCGAGATGCCCAGATAGACAAAGAAATAGGTCTTCAGCAGGAACACCGCCTCACGGTAGAACGCGATGTCCATCGGCGTCAATGCCTCGACTTTGTGCTCCAGCCCCTTGAACCGCTTCAGCCAGCGTTGGTCGAAATTGGTCAAAGTCAACCCCAGCGTCATCGCCGCAATGGCGCCGGAGAAGCCAAGGAATTCGCTCAGGCCATAGACGATAAAGGCATACGCGATGGTGGTTGAAATCGTATTGGGAAAATCCCGCACCTTGCCCAGAATCAGCAGCCAGCCGATGCCGCCGAGAATGCCGATCACGGCGGCAAAGATCAGCGCCGCGAGCACGCCACCGACCAGCTTGCCGGGTTCGACGCCACCGTCCATCACCACATGCAGCAGGGCAAAGACGCCGACGATGCACAGCACATCGGTGAGCGCCGATTCGAGCACCAACACAGTCGCCGTGCCTTCCTGAAGGCGCAGCGATTCGACCATCGGGATCACCACCGCCGACGAGGTGCCCGCCAGAATGACGCCCAGCAGCAACGCCGACAACAGCGGCATCGCCAGCGCCAGCATTGCCACGGCGGTGACGATGGCGCCAGTGGCGATGAAGCAGCCCAGCGTCAGCTTGCCCGTCGTGCCAAGGGCCTTGCGCATCACATCCAGGCGCAGCGAGGTGCCGCTCTCGAACAGGATGACCACCAGCGCAACTGTGGCAATCACCGGCCCTACTTTGCCAAAGTCGGCAGGCGTGATCCATCCCAGCACAGGGCCGGCCACCAGGCCGATCAGCATCAGCAAGAGCACGTCGGGAATATTGGTGCGGCGGAACAGGACGGCGAAAAAGTGCGACACAAAGATCATCAGGCCGATGATCAGAATGATGGTGGACATGGTCGATTTCTCGGCAGTAAGTGGCTAGCCGCCGAATGGCAGCGCATCAGGAATCCGGAATTGCTCATCGGACCCCACAGTAATGGTCAGTTCATCGCCCTCGCGCGTATGCGTGACGTCCGAAGTCGAATCCGTGGATACCGGCCGGCCTTTGATCAGCAGCACATTTCGGGCGACCGTCAGTGCGCCTTGAGGCCAGCGAATTTCTAGAGTCGCCGTGCCGTCAAACCCGCGCCGGATCACGAACGCCTCACAGCGCTGGATCTCCGGACTGAAGGCCACCTTGCACAGCACGGAAGTACTGGCGTGGAACGGCGTGCCGGGGATGAGCGCATCCTGTTTGGCCGGTACGGGCAGCAGAGCCTTGCCGGTCACACCGATCTGCAGCGAATAATTGCTGGCGGCGTTACGCCGTGCGGCGGCGCGCATCAAATACACCCGCACCACGTAGGCGCCATCGGCCGGGGCGATACGTTCGAAACGGCTGCCGGCGCTGCTGCCGATGAACATCGCCGATTCCGAGCCGGGCGGCAGGACGTTGAAGTAGTTCTGCGGATGCGAACCGGAGAGCTTGACCGAGAGGGTTTGCCCTGCCGCAGCACCTACGCGGTAATCAACGTAGGCATCGCCCCGGATGCGCCCTTGCAGCATGTTGATGCCCTTGCCACGCGGAACCTCGATGACCTTCTGGTTCGGGTCTCGCGGCGGAGTCTGGCAGGCGCCTTCGCCCAGATTGCGCCCCTCGACCCAGCCGGTCGTTCCCTGATACTCAACCTTGCACCAGCGCGGGTTCGCCGCCAGCTTGAGCGCCTGATCCTCCTTGGAGAGAGTGCTGAATTCCTCGAAGCTCAAGCCACCCTGACAGCCCAGATTGCGCAGGCAGGTCGCGGTTCCGGGAATTACGCCCAGCACCGCCGACTGCGTGTCGGCCGCAGCGTGAATTTCCAAGGCCTTGCCTGACGGGATGCCGATCACCCGGAAATGATCCGGGCCATCGGCCTCGGCATGGGCGGTCAGGTTCCAAACAATCGCAATGAGCAAACACCAGCGTGGTTTCATGGAGCGCCTCGGTCCGTGGTGCAAACGTGAAAAGGGCCATCATCATGCCACGGCCGTGCCACGACGATGGCCCCGATGCCGTGCCGCCAGCGCCGACTTTTCAGGTCCGCGTGGCGGTACGCGCTGCCTCAATCGAATATGTCCAAGGCCCAATTATATCTATTGACCACGACTGTCAGCTGGCCCAAAGCACGCTGGTCGAAATACAGCCGGTCAGCTCTGCGGTATTTTCCTGAAACGTCGGTTCTCCTTGACAGCAAAGCAGGACCTAGTCTGCCAAAATATAGCAGCGTTTCCGATAATGTAGCTTCGCATAGCATCAGCAGCAGGCATACTGATGTTGCCCCTAACCAGACTCGGATTACAGTAACCCTTTACCATGGCTGCCAGCAATCTCCTCCCCTTCCGTCAAGCACTGATCAGTGCCTTTCCTGACCA
>CAZAGR010000398.1:0-2547 GCA_964484585.1 uncultured Propionivibrio sp.
TTTACATCGGCGTGGGCAACTCCTCGCCGTGGAATCCTTACGTGCGCAGTCCCGGTAACGGCGACAATCTGTTTGTTTCATCCATCGTCGCACTGCGTCCCGATACCGGAAAATACGTCTGGCATTACCAGTTGGCCCCTAGGGATGGTTGGGATTTCCCGGCAACTGCACAGATCATTCAGGCCACACTACCCATCGACGGCAAGCCGCGCAAGGTGCTGATGCAGGTGCCAAAACATGGATTTGTCTATGTAATTGATCGGGAAACCGGCAAGTTGATTTCGGCCGAAAAATACACCGAAGTGAACTGGGCGTCGGGCTATGACCTAAAGACCGGGCGGCCCATTCTGACCGGCAATGGTGACTACTCCAAGGAGCCAAAGCTTGTGTTTCCCGGCACTCAGGGCGGCCACAACTGGCAGCCGATTTCCTTCAGCCCCAAGACCGGCCTGTTGTATTTCAGCGAAATGCGCCTTCCGGCCTTGCATCAGAACGACACAACCGCAAAATTTGCGGAACGTGGACGGCGCTGGAATCTGGGTGAAAAACTCACCCAAGCCGCCCTTCCCGAGACCAACGCGGAAATGGCACAACTTGTTCCTTTGATTGGTGGGAGCCTGATGGCTTGGGATCCCGTGGCACAAAAGAAAGTCTGGCAGGTGCAGCATGCGATTATCCAAAGCGGAGGAACCCTGGCCACGGCGGGCAATCTGGTATTTCAGGGTACCTATGATGGACGCTTTGTGGCCTATGACGCCCGTGATGGAAAGGTGATGTGGGAGTCAAACGCGCAGACCAGCGTGATGGCCGGGCCGATGAGCTACAGTGTTGACGGCGAACAGTACATTGCAGTCGGGGCCGGACTGGGCGGCGCATTCGGTGTCACCATGGGCGAATTGTCCAAGGCCAGCAAGATGCCCACCATCAGTCGGCTGTTGGTCTATAAGCTCGATGGCCAGGTCAGCCTGCCTGCGCCACCAGTCGTTGTCCAGAAAGAGCTCAATCTGCCGCCGCGTCCCGCTCCCGAAGCGGTTGCCAAGGGGCGCGAGCTATTTAATGCGCAATGCGTCTTTTGCCATGGCGCAGGTGCTGTCAGCGGCGTGAGCTTTACACCGGATTTGAGATACATGAGTGAGGAGACTCGCCAGCAGTTTGTTGGTATCGTCTTGGGTGGCTTGCGCGCTGACAAGGGCATGCCCCACTTTCATGTTCAACTGACGATCGAAGAAGCCAACCAGGTTCATGATTTCTTGGTACATCGTGCGTACGATCTGAAGGACGGCAAGTGAGACGCAAGAGTCTTCATGCTTGAAAAACATAACGCCCCATCTGGGGCGTTATGTTTTTGTGTAACAGGAACTACGGGTCAGTGCTGACGATCAGCGATGACGTTGCCCGCTGTGATGAGTGGCGCCAGTTGGCTTTCCGCCACCGGCACGAGGCGAACGCGGTGCGCCGCTGCGACCACCGGGAGCACCGCTGCGCGATGGCGCAGAACGACGCACGGGGGTGGCTACTTTGGGTGTCGGAAATTTCTGCATCGGCTCAAAGCCAACCATGACCGACGAATCCAGCTCACGCTTGAGCAGGCGTTCGATGTCGCGCAATTGAAGGCGCTCGTCGATGCTGACCAGCGACAGTGCTTCACCGGATGAACCGGCACGACCGGTGCGGCCGATGCGGTGAATGTAATCTTCCGGCACGTGCGGCAGTTCGAAATTCACCACGCGCGGCAGGGAGTCGATGTCGATACCGCGGGCGGCGATATCGGTGGCGACCAATGCAGCCAGTCGACCGGATTTGAACTCGGCCAGCGCGCGGGTACGTGCGCCTTGTGTCTTGTTGCCGTGCAGCGCGGCGGTTCGCACGCCGGCATGCTCAAGCTTCTTGGCCAGCGCATCGGCACCGTGCTTGGTGCGGCAGAAAATCAGGGTCTGGTGCCAGCCATGCTGCTCGAACAAGTGCAACAGCAGGTCCTTCTTCTTGTCCTGATCGACGCGGATGATGGACTGCGAAACCATTTCAGCCGGTGCATTGCGGCGGGCGACTTCGACCAGTGCCGGATTGCGCAGCACAGCGTGAGCGAGTTCGCGCACTTCCGGGGCAAAGGTGGCCGAGAACAGTAGCGTCTGCCGTTCCTTTGGCATCTTGGCAATGATCTTGCGGATGTCGTTGATGAAGCCCATGTCGAACATGCGGTCGGCTTCGTCGAGCACCAGCGTCTGGATTTTTCCCAAATCAACATTGCGATTGCCCAGATGATCTAGCAATCGGCCCGGCGTAGCGACCAGGATGTCGATGCCACGACGTAGCGCGCCGACTTGCGGAATGATACTGACGCCGCCAAACACGGCCAGGCTCTTGAGTCCGGTGTGCTTGCCATAAACCTTGACGCTTTCGAGCACCTGAGCGGCCAGCTCGCGAGTGGGTACTAACACTAGGACGCGCGGCGCAATTTTGCTTTGCGCAGAATTGACCGGCGAGTTCATCAATCGGTGCAAAATCGGCAGCACGAACGCCGCCGTCTTGCCGGTGCCGGTTTGTGCC
>CAZAGR010000399.1:0-2533 GCA_964484585.1 uncultured Propionivibrio sp.
AAATTCTTGACCTCAACGGCATCACCAACCGCGAAGATGTCGGCATTGCTGGTACGCATCTGGTCATCGACACGTATTCCACCCAAACTTCCGATTTCGAGTCCGGCGGTGCGGGCGAGGGCAGTTTCAGGTCGCACTCCCAAGGACAGAATCACGAGGTCGGCCGGATAGATAGTCCCCGATTGTGTGTGTACTTCCAGTTTTTGATCGGGTAACTGGCGAAATTCTGTCACCGTCTCGCTCAACGCCAAGGCGACGCCGTTGCGTTTCAGGTAGCCCTCAGCAACGTGGGCGAATTCCTGGTCAAGCGGTGCGAGCACTTGATCGAGCCGCTCGATGATGGTTACGTGGATGTCCAGATGCGAGAGGTTTTCCGCCATTTCCAGACCGATAAAACCACCCCCGATCACTACCGCATGGCGCGGTGGTTTGGCCAGTTGAATGCCGGAGTAGTTGTACATTCCGGCAAGGAAACTCGTACCGCGTTCCAGCCATTCGCGCACTTCGCGCGCATCGGGTACTGTGCGCATGTGAAAGATACCCGGCAGATCGATTCCCGGTAAGGGTGGGCGAACCGAGGCGGCTCCGGGCGAAAGCACCAGTGTGTCGTAGGACTCCGTGGTGACCTCGCCGGTACCGACATTGCGCAACTCGATGGTCTTGTTCTCTGGGGAGACCGCGATGGCTTCGCATTGCGTGCGCACATCGATGGCGAAATTGCGGCGGAACATCTGCTCATTCGCCACAATCAGGCTGGATTCCTTTTCGATGACGCCGCCAACATGGTAGGGCAGGCCACAATTGGCGTACGACACATAGGGGCCGCGTTCCACCAGAATGATTTCTGCAAATTCATCGAGCCGGCGTAAGCGTGCTGCACATGAGGCACCCCCCGCGACACCGCCGATGATGATGACCTTCTTGCGGGGCATTTTGTCTTGAGTATTCATTCCAGTCTCTCCTTGTTTTTTTAAGCGGTGTGCCGCGTGTCCGCGATTCCATCAGCCACGTGGTGCGCCCATGCGGCAATTGCAACAGAAGGCGGGCCGCCGGGTGCAGCAGGGAGCGCGGCACCGTCTGCGACAAAAATACCGGGGTTGCCATACACTTCACCGCGATGATCAATCACCCCGTGGCCGGCATCCGGGCCGACAGCACAACCGCCCCACTGATGGACAGTAAAGGGCTTCGGGATGACCATGACATCGCCACCTCGCTCGCTGGAAAGCGTGCGAAAGGCGCTGCGCATTTCATCGTAAATCGGTTCATGTGCATGGTCATAGTTGACGTCAAGGCGGCCATTCTTGAAATCGACCGAACCCTTCCCGCTATCCGGCCCCATGCCATACATAAAGAACATCTTTGCCAGCTTGCGCTTTATGAATGCAGGGAGTGGAAGGGTATCAATACCCGGGAAGCCGCCCATGCCATAGCTCGCGGTAGTGTGACCGGCAATGGTGTATGCACCATGCGAAGGGGTTGAAATGAAGCTTGAGTGAGACGTCGATTTGCGCTGCCAGATTGCCATCAGATCGCCATTGGCACCAAAGGTTTTACCCAGCGACGGGATAACAGAGAGGCCTTCTGACTGGCTCTCACTGCTGGCAAAAAGAAGTTTCACGGTATTCATCGTGCCGGCGGCAAGAATGACCTTTGGTGCGCGAACGACCACGTTCCGCGTGGACGTCAGATCCCGGAAATGTACAAAATAGCCGGCTCCGTCGGTCGCACGGGCCGGCTGGATGCGCGTTACCTCGCACAGATCGCGGACTGTGACGCCTTTATTCAGCACCGGCGCGAGATAAACAAAGTCGACCGACGCTTTTGCGCCTTCGCGCGAGCCAAGAAAGCTGTCACCGTCGAATGCGCAGTACTTCCGTTTAATTCCCGAAGCCGAAGTAATCGATTTGCCGGCCTCGGCGGCCGATAAGGGCGTGAGCAAACCTATGTGTGGTTGCGGTTCTGCTGGTTTGCAATCGTTCCGCTCGGAGTCCGGAAAATGCGTCCATACCGATTGGGGCACTGCATGTTCGCGGGTCAGGCGAACACCACCCATATCAGCGATCACCTTGTCGTAATAGCATTCAATACTCTGCGGGTCTAGTTCAGGATGGCGGTTTTTCCAGATATCCAGATTGCGTGGCACTTCAAGCAAGCCGCCATACGCCGTGCTGCCACCGCCGACTCCTGACGCCGCCATGACATAAAGCCCGGAAAAGGAAAATAGCTCGTACATCCCGACTTTGTTCAAGCCCAGATCAAAGCGGCCGAGGTGAAGTGAGCGCAGCAAATGCGTGATGGCTTTGGTGCCATAGGGAAAGGACGAACGCCGTTCGATTCCCATCGAACGCACTGGTAGTGAATCACGCCATGGCCCCCGCTCCAGCACCAGGACACGTTTTCCGGCCAGCGCCAAGCGATTGGCGGCAATACTTCCGCCAAAGCCGCTGCCGATGATTACTACATCGGCGACCACGTGGTCCATCTGCTCCATCGCAATCGCCATCAGGACGTTTTTACTACCCTGTTGGGA
>CAZAGR010000400.1:0-2526 GCA_964484585.1 uncultured Propionivibrio sp.
CGCGTACCACGCAGGCAGGGCCGCCCCCCGCAGACGGCAGGGTCAAGGGTAATGCGGCCGAGTTCACTCATGCCAAGTCTCCTAGAAAAGCTGCATATTTGTGATTATCCAGCAAAAACCAAAGAGGTTCTTGGTTGAGTCAATTTTCACTGGAACAGCCTCGCAACCAACGCTGGGGGCAAGGCAGTGTTTGCGAAACCCCAAACGCCGTCCCGCCATCCGCTGCGGCGAGGAGAGCGTTCTTTGGTCGCCCGCGAAGCGGAATCCCGACCACGCAGGGCGCGGCTCGACCGCCTTGTAGCGCTTTGTTCCACCAGCGCCGACTTTTCACGTTTTCCATAGGGTTAAATCGCCAAGATTTATGTGCCGCGATTTGTTATCAGATGAGTTAATCGCGCTGTTGCCGCGCGTTTGGGTCGCGGCGTGCATGGAATACCGCCAGCACGACGATACGTCGCTGCTCGGCAAGGAAAAAAACAGAATAAGGAAAGCGGCGGACACGCACACTCCGCGTTTCGTTGTTTATGATCGGGAAACGCTCTGGATGCTGTCTAGCCAATTCGATGGCACGATCAATTTCGGAAACAAACTCTTCTCCAAGGCCTGGTCGGCGCTGCTCGTACCATAGACCATAGGGCCGCCTCGTTGAATTCGACTTGCGCTGCGCGCCGAAAGACGACCTGCAAGGTCATCTTTTCAGACGATCCCGAATTGAGGTTCGAACCGCCTGCCAAGGCACGACATCCTCAGGGTTGGCAACGTGTTCAGCGATCCGCAGACCAAGTTCGGCACGCTGACTATGGGGCAACGGTAGCGCACTGCTGTCAAGTGCAATCGTATTCCATATCTCCTCAACCAACATTAGTCGTTCGTCGACGGAAAGGAGATCTATGCCCAATGATTTGACTGACGCACCCATGGTGCCACTCCCTGAAAATATGAAAATGCAAGCCGTGAATGCGGCTGAATGTTATCAGATACGTGCGATCGCTGGAATTAACGGGGCCGTGGTTGAGTTAAATTTCACGGGTGCAGACTCGCAAGCGGCACAGGCGCAAAGCAGTGCATTGCAAATTCCCTGCGCCGTTCCGCCACCGCCGACTTTTCGTGCAGAGTTCCATACCAACATGGGTCGATGGATTCAGGCTCACACTCGAACAAGCGAGACGTAAGGGCACGTTCAATCACTTAACCAAGGATCGGCAATCGCTTGATGCGAACGCCAGTCGCCGTAACCGTGACGACGGCCCCCAATTGCAGATCATCACCTGTCCGTTCCAGCACACGTTGGATCAGGTCGGCCGTCTCGATGCCTTTGAGCCCTTCTACGCGCAAGCGAATTACTGATGGCAAAGCAGCATCCGATAAGGCCAGCAAGGCATGGAAGTCCGCATCCAGAGTAACAACAATGCGCTGATCGGCTTGGGCAAAGGCAAGGATGGCCGTATCACTTGCCGCACTCATGCCACGCTCACCGACATGCAGCGTATCCGCGCCCCGTTCGCGCAATACGCTGGCAGCCGATCTTGGCAGACCTTGATCGAGCAACAGCCGGATCATGCAGCAGCGAGAGTCAGAACACGATCATCAAGATTGCTCGCCGCAAACTCAAGCGCCTGCCGCACGTCTTCAGGTTCTAACTCCGGATACTCCAGGAACAATTCTGCTCGGTCGGGGTAAAGCGCGACGGCCTCGACCACACGGCGCACGGTTAACCGCATGCCGCGCAACGTCGGCTGACCATTCATCAGGTCGGGCTGGCAGGAAATACGATCAAATCGGGGCATGGAGAACTCCAGTTTTAACGAAGATTGACGCGGCAATAAAAAACTACAATACACATAGCATGAGCACACCGGATTATCCAGCGCTTCATCTGGCCGATGCAACAGCAACTCGTGCTTTAGTTGATTTGCCAAACAATGAAATATATCTGGGGCTAGAACCGCGAAACTAGATTCACACCCATCAAATCCTCGACATTGCGCTTCAACAAATTCGTCGCAAAGCCCTCCACGATCTGTTGTTTGTCCTCAGTTTCCCAATGCGGCTTGAGAACCATCTCCCATCCAGCGGCGGGCAGCGGTTCCGGTATTTTGTGCAAAAAATCATGGTTATCACTTTCAATGAGACAAGTAGATCACTATGTCGTGTTACGCCAACAACGCCGCCACCCATTCACTACCGAACACAGCCGGCCGAGGTGAGGTAGCCGGACATCGGCGCGACTTTGAGAATGGCATTTTCTGACATCGGGCCCAGAAGATAAATGTAGTTGTCGGACGCAGTCGCCAGGTAATTGCCGGTACCCGAGTAGTGGCGGTAATAGTATTGATCGAAACTTGCCGATGCCGGCCCGCTCGGCGAGAAGAATTGCGGATAAACCTGTTCTGCCCAGTTGAAGAGGCAATTGGAGGAAAGCTCTGGCGGCAGACAACCCAGTGACGTTGTTCCCGTCGCGTTGGGATCGGGAATCGTGGCCACCGTTCGCATTCGTGCGGTGGCGGTCATCTCGGCGGCACTGGT
>CAZAGR010000401.1:0-2519 GCA_964484585.1 uncultured Propionivibrio sp.
AGGCGGCTTCCGCATCGGTCGCCACCGGATGTGCCGGATCGCCTTCTTCTGCGACATCCGTGGTACCGACCAGCGTAAATTGGCCCTCGTAGGGGATCATGAACACAACGCGCCGGTCGTCATTTTGCAGAATGAACGCGTGGTCGCCGTTGTACAGTTTGGGCATCACCAGATGGCTGCCGCGCACCAGTCGAACGGAATCTTTCGAGGGAACACCGAGTCTGTCATTCAGTACTTTTTTTACCCACGGTCCCGCCGCATTGACGATTGCACCGGCCGTGATGTTTTGGCCATCTGAGAGCGTCACGTTCCAATGGTCGCCCTCGCGTTTTGCAGAGGCAACGGCGGTGCGGGTGATAATTTTCGCACCGCGTGCGGCGGCTCCTTGAGCATTGGCAATCACCAGACGCGCATCGTCGGCACGGCAGTCGGAATAGATAAAGCCGTGCCTGTATTCAGGGCGCAGACCATCGCCATAAGGAGGGCTGTCTAGGCGAACTTTTGACGAACCGGGCAGGCGTGTGCGACGGCCAAGGTGGTCGTAGAGAAACAGACCCAGGCGGATCATCCAGCGAGGCCTAAGCTCGGGGACGTGGGGCATCACAAAGCGCGCCGGCCATACCAGATGCGGGGCAATCGCGAGCAGCGTTTCGCGTTCCGCGAGCGCCTCGGCGACGAGGCGAAATTCAAAATGTTCGAGATAACGCAGGCCGCCGTGAATCAATTTGGATGAATATGAGGAGGTGGCGCCCGCGAGGTCGCCCTGCTCCACGAGCGCCACAGAAAGGCCGCGTCCGGCTGCATCGTGCGCCACGCCGACACCATTGATGCCGCCGCCGATGACCAATAAGTCAACGGGTTTTGATAGCTGAATTGTCATGGTACGGATGTTAGACCGAAATGCGCATATTGATTCGCGGCAATAATTTAACTGAAAATCAGTTCAACCTCAGGGAACACAGGGAGCCGGGGGAAAATCAAGACGTTAGGAAAATCGCAGACCACTCTATGGGAATGCCGCAATATCTTGCGATTCGTTCGCATTTTCCCGTGGTTAACTGCCTTTTTAGAATCAATGGCTACCGATCTTGAATCCACGGTAGTTATCTGCGGTGATCTGTGCCAGCTCGGCCGCGTATTGCGGCCAGCCAATATAGGCGCTGAACACCCTCGGTTTGCCAGGAATATTCGAACCGAGGTACCAGGAGTTGCACGATTTGAAGATCGATTGCGATGCGATCTCATCAACATGCTTCAGCCAGGCCTGCTCAGCATCCTCATTTGCTTCGACTACCGTTTTCCCCTCGCCGCGAAGGTGGGTGATGCAATCGGCGATAAAGTCGACGTGTTGCTCAATTGACTTTAAAACATTGCTCAATGCCGAGGGACTGCCCGGACCCGTGATAGTGAACAAATTGGGAAAGCCGGCAGGCATGAGACCAAGATAGCAACTCGGGCCGTTCGTCCATTTGTCGCGTATCGATACACCGTCACGGCCTCGGATATCGATTTTGAGGATGGGACCTGAGGCGGCATCAAATCCAGTGGCAAAAACGATAGCATCCAGTGGATGCTCCTTGTCGCCGACCACTATCCCCTGCGAAGTGATTCGGTCAATCGGCGCGCGTCTGATATCGACCAGATTTACGTTGGGTCGATCAAAGGTCTCATAGAAGTTGGTTCCGACGATGAGGCGTTTGCAGCCCACTGGAAAGTCCGGCATCAGAGTCGCAGCCGTTTCAGGATTCTTGACGATCGACTTGAGTTTGCGCTCAAAAAATTCCCGTGCAGTGGCGTTAGCCTTGAGATCCAGGGCGAGATCCGTAAAGATTCCCAGGAACATCAGTCCGCCGCGCGCCCAGGCGGCTTCGTAGATTTGCTCACGCTCTTCAGGCGAAACATCGAAAGCGGATTTGCCGGTGGTCTCAAAGAAGAAGGCAAACGGGTAGCTCTTGTTCCGAAGACGGAAATCGTGATACTCGTTCTTGATTGCTGCAACTTCATCGGGCTTGAGGGCTTCGTTGTACGCCGGAATCACGTAATTCGGCGTACGTTGAAAAACGGTCAGGCTCTTGGCCTGTTCGGCGATAAGAGGTATGGCCTGACTGCCAGACGATCCCGTACCGACGATGCCGACGCGTAAACCGGTGAAGTCAACTGGCTCATGCGGCCATTTTCCGGTGTGGTAGAACTGCCCCTTAAAGTTGTCGAGTCCTTCGACGGGTGGCAAGTTCGGCGCCGAAAGAATGCCTGTGGCGAGGATGAAAAATTGGGCGGAGATAGGGTCGCCGCGATCCGTATCGACGTCCCAGCGGCCGCGTTTTTCATTGTAGTTGGCCGCCGTGACACGGGTATTGAACTGGATATCTTTGCGCAGATCAAAGCGATCCGCGACATGCTTGGCATAGCGAAGGAGTTCCGGCTGGGTTGCGTATTTTTCACTCCACTGCCACTCCTGCTGCAGATCTTCGGAGAATTCGTAGGAGTATTCCATGCTCGCAATATCGACCCGGCAACCC
>CAZAGR010000402.1:0-2517 GCA_964484585.1 uncultured Propionivibrio sp.
CCTGAGCAAGCCCAGCAGCGTAACCAGTTCGCCGTCGATATAGCCGAGCGCCATGTATTCAATGTGAGAAGACCAGTCAATGCTGTTGAATTCAGGGTCGTCATGATTTTCATCGGCAAAGGCAAGTTTATCGAGTTGGTCAATTTGCTTATCCAATTCAGCGGAGATATTTTCAGTGGGGATGATTTCGATTTGAAGGTTGTTCATGATTTTTTACGGCAAAGTCTTTTGATCTGAAGATTCGATCACGGTGAAATCTTCTCCGCGTTCATATATGCCGCCAGCGGATTGTGTTACGGATATATTTCCCAAAACATTAAGTCCAGTCACTTCGTTCCAGATACCTTCGTTGGCAAACCGAATTGCATACAACGGATTGTCGCGCAGAAATTCGTATTCATCAGGCAGCCAGAGGGCGAGTTGATAATTATCTTCATTAATATTTGATGGGATGTGGAGTTTTACAGAGAAATTTGATGTGCCAAATTCCCAATGGCGCGGGTCAACATCTAATTTAACTTTGTAGGTCTGTATGCCACCCTGCCCTGCAAGAGCAATATACAAGGGTCGCTCATTGATAATGGAAGCGAAACCTGTGTTTTGCAAATTGACGATCAAGTTTAATATGCCGCCGGGTTTTACTTCTTCATTGAATTCAGCAGTTGTTAGTGACAGCCGATAACCCATGCGCTTGGTAATTTCTTCCATGCAGCCGCCATCTTTCCAACTGCGGATAATCCCTTTGTGATAGGCTTCATTGATGGCGGAGAAATGCAGTAGTTCCATTTCTTTGATGGCGGATTCGCATTCAGAGCGCGGAGGGTTCGGCGCACAGGTCTCGCCGCTCATCGGAGTGAAGCGGGTTAACTCGGCAAGATAATTTTGGTCGCGCGCGATGGTGATCGCGCCGTCACGTTCATATGTTCCAACATCTGTGTTGCTGGAAAGGAAGCAATCGTTATGATGAGCGACGCGCGTTTTGACTGCCTCAACAGGATTAGGAAACATTTCAATGATATTGGCGGGATAACGCACCTGCACAAATCGATTTGGAGTGGCGGCAAGAATTGCATTGAGAATTTCCTGCTTATCTGCAAGATTATCCAAGCCATTTGTGGAAGTATGCCATTCGCCCCACGCGCCGATGAATCCGGCTTCAACCCATGCGATTACATCCGCGTTATTTTGCAGGAGCGGAGTCAACTGCTCAATGTGGCGTAGAATTTGGAATTTACCCGCGTCGGGCTCTGAATCGGGATAAGGTCCTTGATTATAGGCAAAGCGGACAATGGCTTTGACGCCCCCATCGCGGATATCGTTGAAGTTGACTTGTAAACCGTCGAGGATATTCTGCGGGATATCTGATGCGCGCCAATCATCCAAGCGGATGTTGAGGTGAACAAGTGTGTTGCCTGTGATGCGCACGGGGCTGAATCCCGCGGAGCCGGGCAGCTCATAGGGGGTGAAAAATCCGCGCTCGGGGTTGAGGATGGACGCATCGGAGATGATGAATTCATGTTTAACAGGAGCAGGCTCGGGAGAGAAAGGAGCGGGTTTACATCCCATAAAAAAAGAAGAGAGAAAAAAAATGAGGAGGATACGTTTCATATTTACTTGAATGCCGATGATGTCGCCTGATCGACGATCCATCTTTGCAGAAAAATATAAACAAGGAAAATAGGCAGCAGAGTCAAGATGGATGCAGCGAGGACGAGCCCTTGGTTGGAAACGTGCTGGGTTTGAAACCAAACAACCAGCAATGGAATAGTGCGCTTTTCCGGCGAAGTGAGCACGATCAGGGGCCAGAGGTAATCGTTCCAGGTGGACATGAAGGTAAAGATGCCGAGCGACGCGAGAGGCGGTCCCATTTGCGGAAGGATGATGCGCCAATAAATACCGATCTCGGATGCGCCGTCCATGCGCGCGGCATCCATCAATTCGGCGGGCATGGCTTCAATGAATTGCTTCATCATGAAGATGCCGTATGCATCTACGAAGGCGGGGATGATTAATGCCCAAAGAGAATCAATCAGCCCGAGTTTTACAACAAGCAGATAATTAGGGATCATGACCACTTGAAATGGAATCATAATCTGAATCAGGATGACTCCAAAAGCGAGGTCTTTGCCCTTGAAATGATATTTGGCAAAGATGTAACCCGCGAAGGAACTGGTGAACAAGGTAATCACTACACGCGAAAGGGAAACGAAAATACTGTTGAAGAGATTTTGCGCCAGCGGAATTCTTTCGTCCGTTAAGATAGCGGTGTAATGCTTAAAGGTCGGCTCGCGAGGAAAGAAATCCGGCGGGGTCTGGCGGAGTTCCGCTTCATTCTTTAGGGAAGAGACAATAATATAGAAGAAGGGTAGAAGCGTTGCGACAAGCCCTACGATAAGAACTATGTAAGCGCCGGATTTACCAAGAACAAAACCAACGGAGGTTTTTTTGGGGGAAGTTGCTGCCATATTAATATTCCCATTCCGTTCTAAGAATTCGGAATTGAGTCACAGTCAAAAT
>CAZAGR010000403.1:0-2516 GCA_964484585.1 uncultured Propionivibrio sp.
TTGTGCCATCGGGCAACCAGCGGTGCGCCATCGGCGATACGAGTCGCCGTCGCAGCAACTTCGTCCGCCAGCATTGCATCTGCTACCACGCGGCTCAACAAACCCTTGGCCAGTGCCTCGGTGGCACTGAACAAACGGCCTTCCAGCAGAATTTCATTGACCACCGCCGGCCCGACCAGAGCCAACAGGCCGGCGAGTTCGCCCGGATACATCGAAAAACCGAGCTTCAATATCGGCGCACCGAACTTCGCGCCCTCGCCGGCGATACGCAAATCGCAGGCGCACGCAATTTCCAGGCCGCCGCCAACACACGGTCCGAGTATCGCCGCCACGGTAGGGATCGGGCAGCGCTCGACGGCTACAAGCGCATCGCCGACGGCTTCGTGGTAGCCCAAGGCCAGATCCACCGAGGCGCGGGCAGTCCGAAATTCATCGATATCGCCACCGGCGGCAAAAGCCTCGCCCTGACCTCGAATAATCACGCAGCGCAACGTTGAATCATCTGCGATCTGCGTCATCACCTCGCGCAATTGCTGCCACATCAGGGCGTTAATGGCATTGAGCTTGTCCGGATTGAACAAGGTAACGGTAGCGATCAATCCATCACGCTGAAGAAGAATGGCAGGGTTCATAACGCGCTGCAGCTCAACTCTGTTCCCACGGCAGCCCGGCATGGCGCCAGCCCGCCAGCGTGCCGCGATGGTGGCTATCGTCGAGCTGGCCTTCAAAACCATCCAGCACGTTGATGACCTCGGTAAACCCGGCAGCCTCAAGCGCCAGACCGGCATCCACGGAACGTACACCACTGCGGCAGATAAGCAGCACCGGCCGGTTCAGCGCCCGACCGGCCAGCTGCCTGACTTCGTCGGCAAAACGCGGATTGACTTCCCAATCTGGCGCATCACTCCAGGCCACATGATGCGCACCGACCGGATGTCCAACGAAAAGATATTCGATTTCACTGCGGCAATCGATCAACAAGGCATCGGCCTGCCGGTGCAACAGCCCGGCGGCTTCTGTGGGGCTTAAATGCTTCATGGTAAGAGCTCCGTCGAACTTTCCTGCAGACCATTCTATCGAAGCCGGTATAGTCCAACGATGCTCGACACCACGCCACCCGGCAGCACATCCGCCAAATCGAATCGTCGCCTGATTTTTCTGCTGGCGGGATTGACCATGATCGGGCCGTTTTCAATCGATACCTACCTGCCAGCATTTCCCAACATGGCGGCGGGCCTCGCCACCACCGATGTGGCCATTCAACAGACACTTTCAGCCTACCTCATTGCCTTTGCCTTCATGATGCTCTGGCACGGCGCGGTCTCGGATGCGGTGGGTCGCAAACCGGTCATTCTGGGTGGCCTGACCATCTTTCTTGCAGCCTCGCTGGTCTGCGCTTCCGCGCCGACAATCGAGATACTTCTGGTCGGTCGGGTCGTGCAGGGATTGTCCGCGGGCACCGGAGTCATTGTTTGCCGCGCAATGGTGCGTGACCTGTTCGAGGGTGCAGATGCGCAACGGCTGATGTCGAACATTTCCATTCTGTTCGCCATCGCCCCCGCGATCGCGCCGCTCATCGGCGGCTGGATTCTGCTATTTTTCGACTGGCACGGCATCTTCTTTTTTCTTGCCGTATTTTCGTTCCTGTTGCTGCTGGCTTCAGCGCTGTGGCTGCCGGAGACTCTGCCGGTTGCCAAGCGTCAGTCCATGCATCCCGTCACACTGTGGCACGCCTATTCCAAGGTATTTGCCCACCATGAGTTTCGCCGTCTGTCGGTGGCCAATGCGCTCAACTTTAATGCCGGCTTCATGTATGTTCTTGCGGCACCGGTATTCCTGATCCGGCACTTGGGGCTGTCCGCACAATCGTTTGGCGTCATGTTCATTCCGGTCGTTCTCGGCATGATGATCGGCTCTTTTGTGTCGGGCCGTTGCGCCGGACGGATCTCGCCGCTGCGCACCATTCAGTACGGCTACGGCCTGATGGGGCTGGCCGCCGTGATCAACCTGGCGATCAACCTGCTGCAACCGCCGGGGCTGCCCTGGTCCATTGTGCCCTTGCCGATATTCACCTGCGGCATGGCCCTGTCAATGCCAAGCATGCAACTGCTGGCAATGGACCTTTTCCCCGACCGGCGCGGCATGGCGTCGAGTTGCATGGGAACAGTGCACACCAGCGCCAATGCCCTCGCCGCCGCGGTTGTCGTGCCCCTGTTGTGGCACAGCACGCTGGCGCTGGCGTGCGGCATGGCCGGCCTGTTGAGCCTCGGCGGAATCGTCTTTGCCTTAAGCCGCCGCGGCTCAACCATGCAGTAAAAAATATTCACCACCAAGACACCAAGAGCACCAAGTTACACCAAGAAATGCCTTTGCCATTCTTGGTGATTCTTAGTGTACTTGGTGCTTTGGTCGTAAGGCTTTTGCCCTCGCCGCCGCGGTTGTCGTGCCTCTGCTGTGGCATAGCACGCTGGCGCTGGCGTGCGGCATGGCCGGCCTGTTGAGCCTCGGCGGAATCG
>CAZAGR010000404.1:0-2516 GCA_964484585.1 uncultured Propionivibrio sp.
TGGCTGTGGGGCGGGAATGTCTGCAGGTTGGCGGTTCTCCGGTTTGGCCAGAACGGCAAATCCTGCCGCACGGGCGTGGTCATGCCAGGAGTCGGGCAGACCTTTTAGCGCGACCGGCTGTAGTCCATAGCGCCGCAGCACGGTAAATAAAGATTTAAAATCAATCTCTTGAGGCGTGTCTATGAGTTGGCCGAGGTCGACGATGGTTATTTCGTCAGCAAAGCTCTCGTTGGCGTCGCCGAACAAAGCGTGCATGACAGCGCCCAGTCGATCCGGATCTGCCTCGCGCACGACTGCGGTCATGGCCGCGAGGGTGCTGGCTTTGAATTCAATGGCTTTTGGGGTTTTCGACATGGCTGACGGTGCTAAAGACTTGCTGCGAACGTGCTGCGGTGCAATAAGATGCCAGTCTAACAGCAGCATCTGAGCCTCTCTAGGCTGGATTTGCTTGGTTTCTTGGCGTCTTTTCACGTGATGCCAACTGACCCGATCCGCTTGTTTTTTTATCGTCGTGCTGTTCGGGTGAAAACAGGCCCATTTATTGCTCAGTTTGATTCATCGGGTTTTGCCCCGGCCGAACTTTTTGGAGGATTTCGATGAATATTTCACCTGCCAGCATGTTGCTCGACCTCGCCAACGTCCGCAGTCAGGCATTTGGCGCACTTTTGAATCTTGGCTCTGACAGCGCCGAGGGCTCTGATTTCGCCAGCATACTGGGTCAAAAGGCGTCCGGCGTAAGCGCTTCCGGCCGGAACACGACCTTGAATGATCCGGAATCCGCTTACACGATGATGACGACGATCAATCAGCGTGAAGTAAATTTCAAGGCTCAATTTTCTGAACTGACGCAACTGGGATCGTCGGTTGAAAATCTGGAGTCTGTTGGCGGCAAGCTGAGCGATATTGATCCGATGACGGCGAATGCAGACATCACATCACAGATGCAGAATTTTGTTGCCCAATACAATACCTGGGTTGATCGATTTACGCCGGATGTTCAGGCGGGTGGCGTACTGGCCAATGTGCAGGCCGCTGAAGTGTCGCTTTATGAGCTGGAACAAAGCGTCAAGAATATCTTCAATGGTGCCAAGGATGGTGTGCGCGGAATGGGTGATCTCGGTATCACGATTGATCCGGTCACCCGGCGAGCGAGTCTGGATGTTGCCAAACTGGATACTGTGCTCGCCAGCAACAAGAGCGGGGCGGTCAACGCTATTGATGAGTTCAGTGCGAACTTCGCCCGGTCAGCTGATCTGCTCAATTCTGCCGGGAATTTCATTCCGAATGCGCTGAATAACCGCAGTCGCGCGATTCATTATGTTGCCGACAACCGGGCTAGTTTGCAGGCCGAGTTTGGAACCGGAGATGTCGCACAGCCTTCTGGTGCAGTGGCGAAGGCCTTGTCGGCATACGAAAAAATCTTCCGTGCAGCGTAATTCATATGTCGGGCAACCCAGGAGCAGATCAACGCAGCAAAAAATCCACAATCCGATGCGCGCTTTCGTCGGGAAATTGTTGCATGAAACAATGTCCGCCAGGGACCATTTGAGAACTGATCGAAGGATTCATCGCGCACCAGCGCGTGGCTGATTTACCAACAAAGGGGTAGCTGTCTTGGCCGTGGAGCAACAGGGTTGGCGTGGTGATTTTTCCCAAAGATGACCATAACCTTTTCGGGTAAGCCGAAAAAACTGCCGCTTCGAGGCTGGGTCGGCATTTGAGCTCGACACCGTCTTTCGCCTCCTTGAGCGCATGTTCCACATACGCCCACAATGCTGCTTCTGTCCAGCCCTTGAAAATGCCGCGCCCGTGGAGATCTGCATAGGCAGCGGCTCGATCGGGCCAATGCGGCCGGCGCCTTAGCGTTTTTGAGACCAGCGGGTTGGCACCCGTCCAGCCCACAATTTCTGAAAACGCCATGCTGACAATCATTGTCGGGCTGAACAGCACCGGGTCGAGCAGCACCGCACGTTGAAACAGGCCAGGCTGGCGGGCCAGTATGAAGCAGGTCATCACGCCACCGAAACTGTGGCCGGTTGCATAACGCGGGGCATCGCCGAAAATACCACGACCGGCGTCAAATGCTTCTTGCGCCAGCTCCGCACTGCGGTTCCAGCCATGGAATCGTCCGTTTTGATCGCTGTCGCCGTGCCCCTGCACATCGCACAGCCAGAGGTCGAAGCTGCCCGCTAAAAGCGTCAGCATTGGCTCATAGGTGCGTGCGCAAAATCCGGTTCCATGCAGAAAATGCAGAACCGGCTTGCCCGACGGCGCGCTGTGCCAGCCGCGCAAAGCAAATCCCGCCGACGTTTGGCGGGTCCATGGATGAAGGATCATAAGCTGGATTGGGTTGGATTGACGCCGTGTTATCAGCGCCGAGTTCTTAGCATAGCAAGTTCAAGGCACCTGATACACCAGACTGTAGCGATTTTTCTCAAGCATTTCGTCCGCGGAAATGCCATAGCCGACAAAGACTTGGGTGCCGGAAATCAGGCTGGCATCGAGGACGTCGAAGA